>NZ_JBGTHY010000377.1:0-13073 GCF_041745955.1 Pricia sp. | reverse complement strand
GGCCGTCCTTTGGGCCGAGATCGTGGAAAAGAACCAGATAATGGGGCTCTACAATATTGGGCAGGGGGATGGCCTCGATACCTATGGTCCGTGTGCCCGTTCCATCAGTCGGTACCTGTATATTCTTTTTTTCGACGGCCCCGTTCTCCTTCTTCGCCCTGTGCAGAATGTTGCGCAGCTCGAAGGCCAGGCCCTGTTTGGCCATCTTCAACAGGTTGAGACTGGCCTTGCCCGGCGCCGGTTCCAGGTAACGGCCCGTATTGCCCCTAAAATGGACGATGTCCATCGCCTCGTTGATGACTACCCCGGCAGGGGTGGACCTTTTGAGCATGATATCGTCGGCGGTCTTTTGAAAATCCGTACCGATGGTCCCGGTCTTTCCGTTCCCGCCCAGGTCCGTAAAACTTTGCTCGCTTCGTCGTCCCGTGGTAGGTACGGAATGACCCGTCACCGCTTTGCGGGAGTACAGCTTATGTTTTTTGTCGATAGCCGTAAAATGGGCTGGCACCCCACCGGTCGTTTCCGATTTTCCCAGCCATAGGATACCTTTTGGGTCCAGTGCGTAGTGAAAAGTGGTCAGGGCCTTTTTTTGTAGGTAGCCCCCCATGTAGATAAGTACGTTGCGGCAACTTATCAGGTCCATCCTGCCAAAGGGCGGATCTTTCAGAAAATCGTGTACGGCGAATACGCAACTGTCCCTGATCGGCCTGTTGACCTGGTAGCCGCCATTGTTCTTGGTAAAATAAGTCTGTAGCCGTTCGGGGGACAGGCCCTTTACATCGCTTTTGGAATACATGCCCGATCTTGCCTTTGCAATGGCGGGTGCGCTGATATCGGTAGCGAACACCTGCACTTTTTTAGGGGCATCCTTGAATTGCCTGTGTCCCGATAGTTCATGTAGGGCCATGGCGATGGAATACGCTTCCTCGCCCGTACTGCAGCCCGCCACCCAGACACGGACGGGCCTGTCGGAAGTTTTGTTTTCCAGTATCCTTGGAAAAACGGTGGTATCCAGTCCATCGAAGATCTCGGGATCCCTGAAAAAATCGGTCACCGGTATCAGCAGGTCCATATACAGTTTGTCCTGCTCCTGTTTGTCCCCTCTTAGATATTTTAGGTAACCGGTCGGTTCGCCGGTCTTGGCAATGGCCATCCTACGGAGTATCCTTCTGCGTATCGTGGTCTGCTTGTAGTACGTGAAATCGGTGCCTTTGTGTACCCGCAACAGCGAGATGATCTGTTTGAAGACCGCATCTTCCTTTTCCGGGGCGTACCCTTCGCCGTTGGTGATTTGGGTCACTTCCAGCAGTTTTTGCGGTATTTCCGAGGGAGGGAGTACAAAATCCACTACCCCCGCCCGTACCGCGTTTTGGGGCATGCCGCCATATGCCGCCGATGCTTCGTCCTGTGCGAAGGTAATGCCCCCGTGGTCCTTGATCGCCTTCAGGCCCAAAGTGCCGTCGGTGGCGGTACCGGAAAGGACCACCCCGATAGAAAAGGATTGATGGACTTCTGCCAGCGACGTAAAAAAAAGATCTATGGGCAAATGGCGTTCGGTCTTGCTTTTTACGGGCCGAGGGCTCAGTTCCAGGACACCGTCATTGGCGATCATTATCCTGTTGCTGGGGATGATATAGATATGGTCGGGCGCTACCTTTATATCGTCCGTAACCTCCAGAACGGGGATAGGGGTCGTTTTCTGCAGCAGCTCCCGTAGCATGCTTTCGTGGTCGGGATCTAGATGCTGTACCAGCACATAGGCCATTCCGGAAGACTCGGGAATGGCCTTCAACAGTTGTTTGAAGGCATCGAGACCCCCGGCGGAGGCACCGATCCCTACTACCGGGAAAGCGTTATCCGATTTTATGAGCGTCTTTTTGGTTTTTTTCAAATCTTTGGTCTAACCGTTGAATATCATGTTTTTCGTAACGTTCTGTTTATTGGCCCGTTGCTCCCCAATCATAGGAAAAAGGAACGTTCCGTCTTTGTGGGAATTTTTATTTTAAAGGTAGGTAAAATAGAACGGGTTCGATCGTTACTGTCCAAGGAATCATTTTCCGTTCGGTACCGTTGATGGTACGGAACCTTTTCTGCCCGCGTTTTATCTATAATGTTTCCTGGTGGCGCGGACCCAGGGATCGGTGGGAGGTCGGGTTTTTCAAGTCCGGTAAATGTACTGAAAATTTAAGGGTGTTGTTACGGAATACTTTGGATTACAGGAGTTTCGGTCGGTTCCTTAAAACGGACATCCCAAGGCACATCCACTTTCTTACTTTTTCGTTCCTAGGATCGATCGTTTTTTTCCGGCGCTGATTTTAAGATCGCAATTATCCGTATAAATTCAGCACAATATGTTCCAACTGCAAAAAGCTATACAGTGGTAGTTCCCATGCCTCTAGGGGGAACTTTAGATGGTTCGGGAAGTTCTGGTTTCCCATGCCGTTGATCGTTGGCGAAAATCATCCAGTGCCTAAATCGTTAAATGGCCATATAATGAGTATTTTCAAGGACCGCAAAACAATACAGCTATGTTCTACCTCGTGTACATTTCTACCCCAGATCCCGGTTTCGGGGAGGCCCGGATCCGAGATATGCTGGAACGTTCCAGGGACTTTAACCGCAGCAGGGGCCTTACCGGGTGCCTGCTGAACTATCAAGGAATCTTTTTACAGTACCTGGAAGGAAGCCAAGTTGAAGTATTGGGGCTTTACGACGTGATCAAGGAGGACGATCGCCATTCGCAGGCCACCCTAATCTCGCATGGCTACATGCCTTCGAAGGAATTCGGCACTAATTGCATGGTCTACGAGAATTTCCTCGGGGCCGATAACAGGATGGAATATCTCGAACTTTTGCTCAGTTCCTTTATCGAAGACCCGGAAGCGCCGATCGACCCAACTCCCGCATCGAAAGGTTTTTGGGCCGCAGCAAAAAAGTTGCTGGACTCAAGGAACAGGGCCGACTATGTCACATCGGAAGAATGAAACAATGGCCGTGCGATTACATGTGTATTTTCGGAACATCCCTTAAAACAAACGTTATATGGTACAGACAAAGACCCCAAATCTTTCCATAATTACCTGCGCGTGGATTCTGTCCGGTTTTGAAGTGTACAGTTAGGGGGGGGTAAATACTTTTAATGTTCATTGTTGTACTATGTTCATTGACAATGAACAACATGGTAAGTATTAAGCTAAAACTGAAAAGCAAATTCCGAGGGCGAACATTCCATCGTTTTACAAGTACTAAAAGACCGGCAGAAAAAAATTCTAGCTACGGGCCTTTTGGTCAAAAAAGAACGATGGGATGATAAAGAGCATTGTTTCAAGACCAGACATCCAAATGCGATGCAGAACAATCGTTTGTTGGAAACCATTAAAATCAAAGCTCGCAATATTATTTCGGAATTTGATATAGAGGATATCAATTTTACCCTAAACGAATTTGAAAACCGATTTCGCTTTGGCTCAAAGCGAAGCAAAATCGATTTGTTCGAATTTTGGGATTCCGTGGTTAACGATTTGGTGCTATCCGGAAGGACGGGTTATGCCCGAAACAATCGGGATACCATTCGTTCCCTAAGAAAATTTCATAAAAAATCCGTTTTGCACATGAGGGAAATCAATGTGACCTTTCTTGATAAGTACGAGGTATTTCTTAGGAGTCGGGGAGGTTCAAATGGTGGCATTGCTGTTCGCATGAGAAGCTTACGAACCATATTCAACTTGGCCATTCGTCGCGATCTGATTAAGCAAAACCTCTATCCTTTCCATAAATTCAAAATATCAAAGCTTCGTGGCAAACGGATCAAGCACGTACTAACAATGGCAGAAATTGTTTCTTTCAAAAATGTTTATTGCGAAGGAGATGTTCAACTCATTAATGCAAAGAACTATTTTCTATTTAGCTTCTATGCCAGAGGCATGAACTTTGCCGACATGATGCGTTTAAGATGGTCGGATATAACCCAAACGCGAATCACTTATGCTCGAGCGAAAACCCAGGGCAATTTCTCCCTGAAGATTGTACCACCAGTAAGAGAGATCTTAAATTATTACAATGAAAACAGGAGGAATACCAAGTATGTTTTCCCAATTTTACTGCATGATTCTCTGACTCCCATGCAAATTGAAAATCGAAAGCATAAGATTCTATCACAATACAATAAAACACTTAAAATATTGGCACGGAAAGCGGGTATAACAAAAAATGTGAATAGCTATGTTGCGCGTCATAGTTTTACTATGTGCCTATGCGAGAAAGGTATTAGCATTGATGTAATCGGAGAGACACTTGGGCATCAAATTGTTTTAACTACAAAAGCTTATGTCCCCGAGTTTGGAGTTGAAGTATTGGATGAGGCTGTAGAAGTATTATTATGGTGAAATACTAAATATAAAAATAGCTAATATATTATCCATTTATCGTATATTAGAGTATTAATAGCTAATATATTATCCGTATTATGAATAAGTATAGTATCGACAAACTTCCTGGGGATGTCCGTTTAGAAATTGCGCGCAAACATAAAAATCTTCGGAAAAAGAAGGGGCTATCCCAAAATGAACTAGCAGAACGCTCGGGAGTATCCCTAGGCAGCTTAAAACGTTTTGAAACCAAAGGGCAGGTTTCCTTAGAATCACTTTTAAAGTTGGTATTTGTTCTAGGTCGGTTATCCGATTTTGAAAGCGTGCTTGAGCCTGACAAAGATCTTAAACATATTGAGAAATTATTTGATTCAAAAAAGAAAAGCTAATGGAACCAATCGAACAACTAGAAGTTTACCTTCGTTTTACGGACACCCCTATTACGGTTGGTCAAATGGTCTCCGACAATGGAACCATTTTTTTCAAATATGATGCTGCTTTTATAGAAAAAGGTTTAGCCATTTCTCCATTTAAACTAAAACTTTCCGATGCCATATTAACTCCTGAAACCCCTATTTTTGAAGGGCTCTTCGGTGTGTTCAACGATTCGCTGCCAGATGGTTGGGGTAGACTGCTATTGGACAGAACGTTATTGTCAAAGGGAATATCCTTAAATCAAATCACGCCCATGGACCGTTTAGCCTATGTTGGTTCCGGTGGCATGGGCGCTTTGACCTATAAACCAAGTCAAAACCCGGAATTTCATACCTACAAGCTTTTGGAATTGGACGAAATTTCCCGGGAGATGAATAAGGTTTTGGAGGGTACACCTTCCGAAATAATAGAAGAACTGTTTCATCTTGGAGGTTCTTCTGGTGGGGCTAGACCAAAAATTTTTGTAGGTTACAATGCTAAAACCAATCACCTTATCCATGGGCATTCGTCACTCCATGCAGCTTATGAACATTGGATAATAAAGTTTCCGTCGTCAACCGATCTGCCTGATATCGCCCAAATAGAATATGCGTATTCTAAAATGGCATTAGCTGCGGGTATCGAAATGTCGGAATGCAGATTATTCGAAGGTCCATCTGGAAAAAAATATTTTGCAACCAAAAGATTTGACAGAATACAAAATGACCGTTTGCACTTACATTCTGCAAGCGGACTTTTGAATGACAATTTTCGGTATAGCAATCTGGATTATGGCAATGTTATGGACTGCGCTTTTCGTCTTGAAAACCATGTGGCCGCCTATTCAAAAGTACTTCGGCTGGCTGCTTTCAATGTGTATGGCCATAATCGGGACGATCATAGCAAGAATATATCCTTCCTAATGAACGCTGCGGGAGAATGGAGGTTGGCCCCGGCCTATGATCTTACCTTTTCAAATTCATCGCACGGAATGCACAGCACTATGGTCGCAGGGGAGAGCAGAGCCCCTGGGCGGCAACATTTGTTGGAATTGGCAAATACCTTCGGAGTAAAAAACCCTGAAACTATTATTGATGAAGTAAAAAGTGCTATTGCCGACTGGAATATTTATGCCAAGGATTCAGCCGTTAACAATGATTCCAAAAAATTAATTGAAAAAGCAATGACGGAAATCAGCAAGTGATAGAATACGGGTTGTGGTTGATTTTGTTTAAACAGCGGAATAAGATTACTAACCACAACCGGTATTGCGCGGAACCGGAAGCTCTTATTTTTGAGTGAATGTAGCCTGTGATAAATTATCAATGATAAAATTCTTTAGAAAAATCCGAATCCCCCTTATAGAAAAAAATAAATCACGAGTTAGCCATTAATCTTTCCTTGGCAAACGCGAATCCATCTCTGCAATTTGATAAACAAGAGCTGCAATTACTGTTGCATTGATCATCAAATCACGTTCTGGAACATATTCTAAAGCATCCAAATTAGTGTGATGCGTTACTGTATAATAGTTTAACTCATCTTGAATTATCTGAAATCCAGGTATCTTGTAATAATCGAAAACATCATGATCTGTAAAATTGGTGTTTTGAATAGTGAGATTATTAACATCTAAATGCTCATAGGGTTCTAACATTGCTTCAAAAATAGGTTTTACCGCTTCGTTTCCTTGCAAATATATACCTCGCATTTGGCCAGCACCATTGTCCATATTTATATACGCCGAAATTTTTTCAACTTCTTTTTTTCTAGTAGTTTCCTTAATTTTTCCGTAGTGATTTTCCGCATATGCCATAGAACCTAAATACCCTTGCTCCTCGCCCCCCCAAAGCGCGATTCTAATAGTTCGTTTTGGTTTCAATCCAGATGCTTTGATAATTCGCATAACTTCCATCATAACCGCCGAACCTGCTCCATTATCCGTTGCTCCGGAAGCAGCATGCCAAGAATCAAAATGAGCACCGATCATAACAACTTCATCTTTTAATTTTGGATCCGACCCTATAATTTCCGCTATAATATTTACATTATTTTCAGGTTTTAAATAAAGTTTGGTCTCTAAATGGAATTTAATCCTCGGATTGATTTCTCTTTCTACTAAGCGTTTTAATTTTCCGAAACTTTCTGGCGAAATTGCAAAATATGGAATTGGCTTTATATGACTTTCTCTATAATTATAAGTACCACTTGGATGAATAATTCCTGGAAAAAAAGGTGTAGTTCCTAAAATACATAAAGCTCCTTCTGCCATTAAGAATTCAAAAAAGGCATCATCCATTCTCATAAAACTTTCAAACAAAACCTCCAAATCTTTTACTAAATCAAGATCCATAGCAGATGGGTCCAAAGGATTACTTGGTACGGGCACAATTGATTTTTCAGCTTCCTCGATTTCGTCTTCAGTAAATCGTTTTGAAAGTGCATTAAATAACATATTTTGTTTAGGAGGGAATCCCATCAGAATTGTCTTTCCTTGTAATTTTCCGCTCCATTGTTTTTTTACATTTTCTAAATCAGAATAGCTTTCAATCCAAATCAAATCACCTTTCTGCACCCCATTTGAGCTTTCTGTCCACGCGTAAGGATAGGCTTGTATTTTCATATAAGCAGGTTCTGTCATTTCTGCATTAAATGATATTACTTCCCAACCCATACAATCATCACAATAATTTTCGAAATAAACCTTATCGACTCCCCAGTTTTCCATGGTTTTCTTTGCCCATTCCGCTGCGGTGTAATATTGATCCGTTCCTGTTAACCGAGGACCATAAACATCCGATAATTCAGAAACTAAACTCATAACTTGTGACTTCTGAAAGCCTTCTGTATTGATTTTAGAAAGTGCTTGCGGGAGGTTTTGGCCAATTACAGTGAAGCCAACTAAAAGAAATGCTGTAATAAGAATTTTAGAAAAACATTTCATGTCGCGAAGAATGATTTATTTGGTTACAATGTGGTTAAATTAATGAATATTAACGAAAGCACAACAGCCTATAAAATTAATTGCCAGTGCAAGTCTACACACGAAAATGTTTGTAGATTTTCTATTCAGTTTTTATTTGCGAAGTTATGTGCTTAAACAACGTAATTAGTGTTATGTTAATCATTAATTGACGGGTAAAATCGTTTTAGTCTTATCCTCGATTCTTTTGTCGTGAACTGCCAGGTTATCTTGCCCCCTTTGTTGTTCCTGCTGTCCTGCTAGGCATTTATCTCTCTTTTTATTACATCCATTGTGGAGATGAGCCGATTAAGACATTGTCCGTTGAGCACGTGAAGCTCTATCTCTGCCATGTTCAACCAACTTCCATGTTTGGGCGTGAACACGAATTCGAACCTGTCCCATAGCCTTTTGGCCTCTTCCGGTTCGAACGTTTCATAAAAGGCGGAAGCTGCGTGTGTGCCGAAGTTGTCCATCACAAGTGTTATTCTGTTTGTTTCCGGATATTTCTCGTCCGCCAATCTCTTGATGAACTCCGCCCAGTCCTATTTTGTTTTGTGCTCCGTCACTTCCACCAAACGTTTGCCTTTCAACGGTTCGTTCGCCATGAATATATTGACCGTTACATGCCTTACGTACTCATAGTCCACCCGGGCTTCCTGGCCCGGTCTCATCGGGATGGAAAGCTGGCCCGCCGAGATCAATTGTTTCGGGGACTCGTCCATGCACACTACCGGGTTTGCTTCATCGTAGGGCCTTTTGTAAACGTCCAGCACCCGCTCCATGTTCGCCACGAACTCGCCGTTGCTTTTCGGTGGTATGACCCGGCCCTTTACTTTCCAGGGCTTAAGTTCGTTTTTTTTAAGACCTCCCCGACCGAGACATGGGAGATGCTTGGCACATGTTCCAACTCGACCATCCTGTCGGCCAACAACCTCAAAGACCATTTTGCAAAACCCGGGGGCGGCTCGCTGCAACACAACTGGACCAGTTTCGCCTCCACATCGCCATCTATTTTCCTTTCATACACCCGAGTGCTCGGGCGGCGTTCGAGCACCGCATCAAAACCTTCTTCCACGAACTTTTTCTTTACGCGGTCTATGGTGCGCATGCCTACCTTCAAGACTTTGCTGATCTGTTCGTTGGTTACCTTTTCAGAATGATCGCCTTCATCGCAATTTAATAAAATGTAGGCGGCACGGAACTTCTGGGTGGTATGCGAGCCTTTGTTGATTATCGCCCTCAACCCGTTTACTTCTTCTTGGCTTAATTTAATAGTGTACCGTATCACTGGTTTTTTATTTAAAGGTACAAAATTAAATTTAATACGTCATAATAAAGTTAACTTAACACTAGTAAGGAATTACTGGCTGTCTAATATATTACATGGGCGTTTTCATACAGGTACTGGAGGGCGAGAAATTTAATGTACTCCGGCTCTTTAAAATAATAAAGAAGGACAAGAGACATTGTGAGGTACACCTTTTCGGACGATGAGATAGGGATTGGGCCATGGGAAGGGTAGCCGTCACCAGCGGCCATTTAGTAGTGTTTTTGTGTAAAGTATAATTTTTCTGGGTTTGTTTGCACTATGTCTCATGGGAAACAGTTCCATAAAACGTTTGTTTATAATATTCTGAAATAAACTCCGAACCGGCTTTGGGATTTTCAAAAGGTAGCGGTAATTTGTAGGAAAAAGGACTGAAATTTGAAAGAGCCATTGATTTATTTAGTGGATAACGATCTGATCTCGAAATTCCAAATCGAAATAAGGATACGCCAATCTAAAAGACCCTGTAGGATTATAAGTTTCGGGGATGCACTATCGGCAATGGGGATGCTCGATTCAAATTTTGGTCATGAACAGGGCCTGCCGGATATTATAATCGCGAACTTTGATTTACCGGGCATGGACGGACTGTCGTTTTTAAAGGCGCCTTTTTACTTAGCCGGAAGTTGTACTTCTACCTTTAAACTGTAAAGTCTGATTATAGGTGGGATTATTTTCAATGTTTCGCATACGGACTGTGGCGGTTTTCGGAGCACTTTCCTGTCCGGCTCAAACGAGCTTGGACATAGCCGAAAGCCTAACCCTAACTTTAGTCTGAACCAAGCTATATGCATTATTAAAGACGTTCCTGTTAGACCGTACCGACCACACGAACGCTTAGTTGTTGTGTAAAGTTTTTTACGAGTCCAGTTGGTCCTGTCCATCGTCAGCCCGACCCTGTCCTTTTCGGGCAGTGGGCCCAGACCAAGCGGGGGATGTCGCCGTCCAGGGCGTAGCCCGCCACGAAGCGCCGGATCCTCCTGAGTGCGAGGAACCGGAAGGGGCGGTATGGTCGAAGGCTTTCGCCAGCTTCTCGAAGGAAACGGCGCGCACCGTGCACACATGAAGTGGGCCATGAGGCGTAGCCTTGTCAGGTCGATTCTTCCCTTGATATGTGTATCGAATATTGCCGTAAATTCGCTATTTTTAACGCAAGCATTGATTGTCTTCATTAGAAAAATGAGTGATATTATTTTAATATTTAATCCGTTTATTTTCAATGGCTTATATTTTTGTCATGTGTTAAAGTCTACGTCTTAAAAAATCCAAAATTTATTTTAGATCAACCCGGACCTAATGAAACATTTTCCCTATTGTTCATTTCTACTGTTTTTCTTTATTTTGGCCTGTAAAAGCCCTTCGGACGGACCGCATCGGATTTTCGACGGAAAAACCTTCGCGGGTTGGGAAGGTGATACCATAAATACCTGGCGTATCGAGAAAGGAACGCTCGTCGGTGGATCGCTGGAACATACGGTACCCCACAACGACTTTTTATGCACCGAACGTTCTTACGTCAATTTCATCTTGACCCTAAAAATAAAACTAACGGGCGTTGAAGGTTTTATAAATTCCGGAATTCAATTCCGAAGCGAACGCTTAACCGATCCCGCGTATGAAATGACCGGCTATCAAGCGGACTGGGGCGAGGGATATTGGGCCAGCCTCTATGACGAATCGCGCAGGAACAAGACCTTGGCACCCCAAGATTCGACCCGGATACTTCAATGGATCAAGAAAGACGATTGGAATGATTATAAAATACACGCCGAAGATCGCCGTATACGATTGTACATCAATGGCCACCGAACCGTTGATTATACCGAAGAAGATACGGGCATTCCACAATCCGGCCTTATCGGTTTTCAGATCCATGGTGGCGGCAAGGCAAAGGCGGCCTTTAAGGATATCCATCTTGAAGAACTCAAATAAGCAAACCCTATAAAACACAGGACCGACTGCCCTTAAATTCAAATAAAGCTTTATGAAATACCGCTTAATAACAACCTTATCTTTCTCAATGTTTTTAGTTTTCCTATCCATCGGTTGCCGTACCGAAAAAAAAGGGGAATCGGCCGAAAATCGAATCCGGGACTCCACGATTATCGATCGTGAGTATCGCCTAGAGGCGAGCATGCTGGGTTACTTTGCACCTGACGGCACCAGAAACCCGACCTTAAAGGCGAACGAAGGCGATCGGGTACGCATTATCATTACCAACGGTGAGACCATGACCCATGATATCGCCATGGAAAAACTGGGTATCAAGAGCGGCACCTTGCTCGAAGAGGGCTCCACTACCGACATAACGTTTTGGGCAAAGACCGATGACACCTACTATTGTACCGTTCCCGGGCATCGTGCAGCCGGAATGGTGGGACAATTTCAAATCGTTGAGGGCGATATATCCGCCCCTGTAATCGCCGGTATCGTACCTATGAAAAATGGAAAACCTCTCAATGTCGGTTTCGAAAGGGGCAATCTCAGTGATTGGAAAGCAGAAGGGGAGGCCTTTAAAGATCCGCTCTTCAACCGGCCTTCACCGGTGCATGAAGAAGATGCCCAAATCGGTTTCGACGGGGATTTCTTTTTGAGTAGCGGCGGGATAAAAAATTACAAGCAGAAAGGTATACTAACTTCGGTAACTTTTGAGGTCGAGTACCCCTTTGCCTCCTTTCGGGTTTCCGGGGGAGCCTTGGCCGATACCCGCGTAGAGCTCGTGCTGGCCGGATCGGATGAAGTCGTTGTCAAATCGACAGGGCAGGGACGTGCTACCATGCAGCCGGTAGTGGCCGACTTGGCCGACTTGGCCGACTATTTGAACAAGGATATTTTCATCCGTGTTATCGACAATGAAACCGGAACTTCGCCCATACCTTATATCGGTGATGATACTTGGGCCCATATCAGCTTTGACGATTTTTTGTTTTATCCCGGTCGCCCAAGTTTTCCCAATCAACTGTATCAAGAGGATATCATTGTAATGCCCCCATTAGATCCGGTTCTCAATTCGGGGCTATCAGGCAAAGAGGCGGCCGAGGCCATGACCCTTCCCAAAGATTTCAAGATCACGCTTGCGGCCTCCGAGCCCGATATAGTGCGCCCCATTAGTTTTACACTGGATGCACGGGGAAGATTATGGGTCGTAGAAGGGCATACCTATCCCGTTCCTGCGCAAGAAGGTAAGGGCAGGGATCGTATTCTTATTTTTGAGGATACCGACGGCGATGGTACCTTGGATAAAAGAAAAGTGTTTATCGAGGGACTGAACTTGGCCAGTGGTATCGAAGTAGGCATGGGAGGTGTCTGGATAGGTGCGGCACCCTATCTGTTATTTATTCCCATCGATGCAGAAAATGACAAGCCCGCCGGGCCACCGGAGATATTGCTCGATGGATGGGGATTGGACGATACCCATGAAGTACTGAACAACCTGCGCTGGGGGCCCGACGGTTGGCTCTATGGGGTACACGGCGTGTTCACGCATTCCAATGTAGGAAAACCGGGCGCCCCAGATGAAGAGCGTACGAAGTTGAACGCCGCGGTATGGCGCTATCATCCTATCCGCCATGAGTTCGAGGTCTTCTCGGAAGGTACGAGCAACCCCTGGGGAATAGATTTTAACGACCATGGGCATCCCTTTATCACCGTATGTGTCATTCCGCACATGTTCCATATCATTCAAGGGGCGAGGTATCAGCGCCAAGGGGGGGAACATTTCAATCCCTATACGTATGATGACATAAAAACCATTGGTGACCATGTCCATTATTTAGGGGACCGAGGCCCACATGCCGGTAATTTTCGGTCTGCGGCGGCCGGGGGCGGCCACGCCCATGCCGGTGCCATGATATATCTGGGGGGGCGATACATGGCCCAAAGAATATCACAATACCATTTTCATGAACAATATCAACGGGGCAAGGCTGAACAACGATGAGCTCACACGTTCGGGCTCGGGCTACATCGCTTACCACCGTGACGATTTTTTGGTCATGAA
>NZ_JBGTHY010000376.1:0-2492 GCF_041745955.1 Pricia sp. | reverse complement strand
TCGCCCAAAACCCTAAAATCTTCCGACATGATGCCCAACAACGCTTTTGCCTTCTCGAAATGTTCATAACCCTCGAAAGTCACGTCCACAAAAAAGGCATATTTCCAAGGCGTTTCAATAATGGGCAACGACTGTATCTTCGTCAAATTCAGATTGCAATCGCTCATTACATTGAGTATGGCGGCCAAACTACCGCGTTTATGGTCGGTCACGAAACGCACGGAAGCCTTGTTGATTTCATCCTTGGGAATTACCCTATTTTTTGTGCTTACAATTATAAAACGGGTCGCGTTGTTTTTGATGGTTTGAATCCGATCCGCTACGATGTCCAAATCGTAAAGATCGGCGGCTACCTTGGGCGCAATGGCGGCGATATGCTTCAATTGCTGTTCTTGGATGCGCTTTGCGGTTTCGGCGGTATCGACATCGTCTACCATTTTTATGTTGGGGTAATCACGGAAAAACTCCTTGCACTGCTGTAAGGCCATAGGATGCGAACGGACTTCTTCGATATCCCCGATTTTTTGTCCCTTCAGTACCATCAGATTATGGTTGATGTTCAAATAATGCTCCCCTATGATATGCAAATTGTTCTGATACACCAATGCATAATTCGGGATAATGGAGCCCGCAATGGAATTTTCGATGGCCATTACGCCGATGTCGGCAGTCTTGTCCAACAATCGGTCGACCAAATAGTCGAATGACATACTCTCGACCAGATCGGTATCGTCGCCGAAATACTCTCGTGCCACTTGGTGGTGGTTGGAGCCTTGTATTCCCTGTATGGCTATTCTTAGTTTCATAGTTAGTTCTCCCTTTATCCCTCTCCGGTAGAGTGATAAGCCCTTTTAGTCTTTTTACAAATGCCGATACATTCAGCCTTGCTATTAAAGTTTGGGTTTCGTTCAAAAAAAAGTCCCGCTTGCAGCGGGACTTCATTTGTCTATATGTTCAAATATATTACAACAGTCCCGCTTCTCTTTTAAAAAAGAAGTAAAAATAGAAACCGTTATAGAAATATTGTTTTGACATGGTACACTTAAACTTTGGCTAAAGTAATAATTTTAATTAAAAAATGGGGTTTACGGGGATATTTTTTCAGTAAGAAGTAAAATAAATTTGATATGTTATAACAATGTTTTAACTTTGGATAAAATCATCCATCAAATAATGGAAGTTAATATTATAAAGGTAGGCAATTCGAAAGGAATTATCATTCCCGCCCAATTTATGAAGTTGATCGGACTGAAAAGCAAAGTCAACATCCAGATCGAGAACGATAAACTTGTAATCGCCCCTGCCAAAGACGAAGCCCGGAAGGGTTGGGAGGAAATCATTCTCAAGGAAATATCCGAAAATGGGCAATCTGAATCTCTGGTTCCCGATTTTTTTGAAGATGAAAATTCGGAAGATTGGACGTGGTAAAGCAATATGAAATCTATTGGGTATCGCTGGACCCGACACGTGGTAGCGAAATCAAAAAGACAAGGCCATGCTTAATCATTTCGCCCGATGAGGCCAACAAACATTTGAACACGGTTCTGATTGCACCCATAACTTCCACGGTAAGAAGGTTTCCAATGCGTATGTATCTCGTTTTGAAGAAGAAAAAAGGTCAAATCGCCCTCGATCAGATACGCTGTATCGACAAATTGCGACTATCCGATAAAATTGCTGCATTGGACAAAACCGAGATTAAAAAACTTCGTTTACTTTTAAAGGAATTTTTGATCGATGACTGATCAGACTTTCAAGTAAACTTCCCGTTATGTCCATAATCGTCAAAAAAATCACGAAATCCTTCGGCAATCAAAAAGTACTTCACGGCATCTCTTTCGAACTAAGAAAAGGGGAAATCGTAGGTTTTTTAGGCCCGAACGGCGCGGGCAAGTCCACCATGATGAAAATTTTGACCACCTATCATCAAGCGGATGAAGGCGAGGCCCACGTCAATTCTTTCGATGTGGCCACCGAAAAAAAGAACGTTCAAAAAAGTATCGGATATCTGCCCGAGCACAACCCTTTGTATCTGGATATGTACGTCAAGGAATATCTGGCCTTCAACGCCGAAGTCTATAAAACCGATAAAAACCGGATTGCCGAGGTCATCGAACAAACGGGACTTACCCCTGAAGTCCATAAAAAAATAGGACAACTCTCCAAAGGCTATCGCCAACGCGTCGGATTGGCAGCAGCACTTTTACACAACCCCGATGTCTTGATCCTCGACGAGCCTACCACGGGATTAGACCCAAACCAATTGTTGGAAATCAGAAAGCTCATCCGTGAAATCGGAAAGGAAAAGACCATTCTACTTTCGACGCACATCATGAAAGAGGTGGAAGCCGTCTGCGACCGGGTGCTGATCATCAGCAAAGGTGTTTTAGTGGCGGACAAAAAACTGTCCGACCTGCGTAACGATGAAGATCAGATTATCGAAGTGGAATTTGACTATAGAGTGGAAGAAGCCTTTTTGAAACAACTGCCCC
>NZ_JBGTHY010000375.1:0-2962 GCF_041745955.1 Pricia sp. | reverse complement strand
AACCGCGGTCAGATGACCGGGTGTTCTCAAAGGTAACACCAAAATCAACAGACCAGGCCATTCCGCTCACATCCGGCGCAACGAAGAAACAGTATTATTCATTTGTCGGCCGTAGCGCTCCAATTCTTTTCTTGCTTCTTTATTGGTCATATTGCTGACATTGTTATATAAGGTAGTGTGGGCTTCTGCGATTTCCTGCAAAATTTCAGCAAACGTTTCCAGCTCTTTTTGTTGGGCTGTTATTTCCGAAATCCTCCGGAAATAATCCTCTGCGAACTTGGTGCGTTCATAGTCCGATAATCTTTTATCCTTTAAAAAATCAAAATAGAAATTCTTGAGTCCGCTTTTTTGTACCTCCAGTTTTCCGCTTAGATTTCCGGTGAGATTAAGTTCCAAAAAACGGAGCAACTTTAATAGGGGGCCGTGGGCCTGGGCAACGTATTCCTTTATCTTTTTTCGACGGTAGCTATCCGTAAAGGCCCGAAGCAGTAGCGTGGATATATCGGAATAGGCCTGCACATCGGTCTCTTTCAGTTGTATAGGTCCAAAATCCCCGGTGGCTAAGGCTTTCGTGAAATCGTCCGTTTTATAGTTGGTAAGTTCGTTTTGGCTGAGGTCCGCCAATCCATAAAAATAATCTCTTGGGGCGTTGTAGATTACTTGGGTAATACTATCGGCCTTCTGGTTTTGGGCGCAATCGCAGTCCGTATTATGAATTTCCAGCGTACGTATGTGCCCCTGTTGACAGTCTTGCAGGCAGACTTTTGTGAAAGTCGGAGAAATGGTCTCGTACTGTTCGATACCTTCGATCGAGGTTTCGGAGAACTTGCCGACATGCTTTAGGTTGACACAGCTGCCAAGAAGGACCGCGATACACGGTAAAAGCAGTATTTTTTTCTTAGAGGAGGAAGACATCTGCACGGCATTTCATCATACAAGTTAGGAATAATACGGTAATTAAACGTAATAAGTACCGTCAAAATAGGCCGTCTACAAAAAAAAAGACCATCAAATCGGATAGATTTTGATGGCCTTTCGATAGTGTCGATGAAATCGTTTGAGGAAGTTGAATCGGTGAAATTACATCGTAGGATCCGGTGTCATCCTTAAATAGGGTTTGACTTCCTTTACGCCTTTTTTGAACATATCGACGGCATCTTTGGTAGAAATGGCCGGACTCACGACAACGTCTTCCCCGTTTTTCCAATTGGCGGGTGTTGCCACTTTGTGATTTGCGGTGAGCTGTAACGAATCGACGACTCGCAGCAGCTCGTAAAAATTACGGCCTGTAGAGGCGGGATAGGTCAACATCAGTTTTACCGTTCTATCGGGAGCGATGATAAAGACCGAGCGAACCGTAAGCGTATCATCGGCCTTCGGATGAATCATATCGTAGAGGTCGGAAACCTTTCGATCCGTATCGGCGATAATCGGAAAATTGACCGTGGTGTCGTTCACTTCGTTGATGTCCTTTATCCATTCTTTGTGCGAGGCGGCGTCATCGACGCTGAGCGCCAACATTTTTACGTTGCGTTTGTCGAATTCCCCCTTGAATTTTGCCGTAGTGCCCAATTCGGTGGTACATACGGGCGTAAAATCCGCTGGATGCGAGAAAAGAATACCCCAGCTATCGCCGAGATAATCGTAGAGGTTGATTTCTCCCATGGAGCTGTCCGCCGTAAAATCGGGTGCTTTGTCGCCTAATCGTATTGTTGCCATTGTGGTATGTTTTATTGGATTAATATTTATCCTATAAATCTAGTAGATTAAACAGGAATCTCCATAGGGTAATGGTTAAAAATGTATTAAAGTTTAGTACTTTTAGATGATGGAAAACAAAGATTTGGAAAAACTAAAATACCCCATCGGAAAGTACGATATACCGGAAGAAATCACCGATGCCCATATTGCGGGATGGATCGAGAATATGGAGAGCCTCCCTGAGCGATTAAGGAAATTGGTAGAAAACCTTTCGGAAGAACAACTCGAAACGCCCTATCGCCCCGGTGGATGGACAGTACGACAAACGGTGCACCACATGGCGGACAGCCATCACAACAGCTACAACCGCTTTAAATGGGCCCTGACCGAAGATAAGCCCATCATAAAGCCCTACGACGAAAAAGCCTGGTCCGATCTGTTCGATGCCAAATCTGCGCCCATAGAACTTTCGTTACACCACTTAAGTGCGGTTCATGCCAAGTTGGTGTATCTTTTAAAGGGACTTTCAAGGTATCACCTACAACGGATTTTTATCCACCCCGAGGGTAATGTGCAATCCCCGCTCGATGAAAATATCGGTCGCTACGCCTGGCATGGCAACCATCACTATGGGCATATTCAGAATTTGATCAAGAAATCTTTTGATAGGGAGGTCAACAGCCAGCAATGAAAATTTATTACTGCCAACCGCGACCGGCTACTGAAAACATTTTACGATTTCCATTTAATATTGCAGCCGATACTGGGTTTCTGGTTTGGATCAACCTCTTTACCTGAAAGAAGCGCATCCAAAGCACTCCTCAAATCGTTCCCTGTCAGTGGGAGTCCGTTGCCTGGTCGGGAATCGTCCATCTGGCCGCGGTAGACCAATTCCAGATTCGCATCGAAAAGGTAGAAATCGGGGGTGCAGGCGGCGTCGTAGGCCTTTGCCGTTTCTTGGGTCGCATCGTAGAGATAGGGGAAGGTATACCCCGCTTGTTTTGCGTTTTCTTTCATCAGTTCGGGAGCATCCTGCGGATAGTTTTCAACATCGTTGCTGGAAATTGCGATAAAACCGATGCCTTTTTCCTGATAGGCTGCAGCCAATTGTACGATTTCGGGATTGACGTGCTTTACGAACGGACAGTGGTTGCAGATGAACATAATTACCGTTCCCTTATCCCCTTTCACGGCTTGTAGGTTTACGGTCTTTTCGATTACGGTATCCTGTAGACTGAATTCCGGGGCGGTCGTTCCGAGG
>NZ_JBGTHY010000374.1:0-4818 GCF_041745955.1 Pricia sp. | reverse complement strand
GTCGGACTGATTCCAAACGAAAGCTGGTTCAAATTCCGCGCATCGCCCCCCAGTTTCAGGTGGTGGGCATAGGTCAGTTTGAGTCCCGTTTGTGCGTGATACCCATTGGCATCGTTAAAGACGATGGCCCCTACCCCACTGTTGCTTTCCCCGATTCGCGAATTGACATTTATGGTCTGCAGGTTGGGCGCATCCTCTACGCTGAACCATTGCATTCTGGCCGTAGCCCTGATTTTCGTTCCCTCGCCGATGCCCGCCATCGACGGATAGACCAGATAATAATTGTCGGACAGGTAATCAAAATAAACGGGAATTCCTTCTTGGGCAAGAGAGCGGGAACCAAAGGCCAGAAACGCGAGGAGTATCAAAAATCGATTTGTCATCTAAAAGCGGGAGATATGAACCTGTCTCGAGGTATGTTATACCGAGACCAGTTCAATGGTTTAATTCTTGAATTGGTTAAATATAAAGTATAACGAACGAATTACAACAATAGTATATTCATAAATACTGGGAAGCAGATAGGCTATTTTACGAGAAACCATTAGGTCTGATACATTATCCGATTATTTTGCGATTGTTTTAAGCGGCCGTTGCTAAACAGTCTCTGAATTACTTTGTACCTTTACCGCAAACCGATAGGAAGCTATGAAAGAGTATAATATCACCGTTGTAAAGACCAACAATCCTAACATATTAAAGTTCGAGACGAACCATTTTTTGACCAAAGGCAAAAATTATGAGTTCAAGAACATTGACGACGCCAAAAATTCACCTTTGGCGCAGCAATTGTTCTATCTTCCCTTTATCAAAACCGTATATGTCTCCGGCAATTTTATAGGTTTGGAGCGTTTCGATATTGTCGAATGGGAGGATGTCAAGGACGAGGTCGCCCAACAATTGGTAGAATATCTAAATTCGGGGGAACCGGTCGTGCTCGAAGAGGCCGCCACGCAAAAAGTGGCAGTAACCGTATACGCCGAGGTTACGCCCAACCCGGCCGTGATGAAATTTGTCGCCAATAAGGCCATAGTGCCCACAGCTTTCGAATTCAAGAACATCGACGAGGCCAAAAACTCGGAATTGGCCAAACAACTTTTTCATTTTCCGTTTGTAAAGGAAATTTTTATCGATCTCAACTATATTTCGGTAAGTAAATATGATATGGCGGCATGGGACGATATAACGCTGGAACTCCGTGAATTCATTCGTGATTATTTGGCCGATGGCAAAGAAGTAGTTTCCGAAGCGGCCGTTCCGCAGGCTTCGGAGGTAAAGAACATTCCAGCACCGGAAACGGTCGAACTCGATGACACTTCGCAACAGATCGTTGACATTTTGGAGGAGTACGTCAAACCTGCGGTCGCCAGTGACGGCGGTAACATTCTTTTTAAATCCTATGAATCGGACAGCAAAACGGTCAATGTAATTCTACAGGGGGCCTGTAGCGGTTGCCCCTCCTCAACTTTTACGTTGAAAAACGGTATCGAGACCATGCTCAAGAACATGATGGGGGACAAGGTGAACTCGGTGGTCGCACTAAACGGGTGACGGATTTAAGTTCAAGTGCAAGTTCGAGTTCGAACCCAAGTTCAGGTTCAGATTCAAAAATCAAATTCAAAACGAGTCCATTTTAACAGGCTTTCCGCTCAAATTTCCCCTTTTAATTTATTATATTGGGCTAAATCTAAAAACAACAATATTATGGCAGTTTTAAAAGTTATAGAAGTATTGGCAAATTCGGACAAGAGCTGGGAAGATGCCGCAAAGAACGCGGTTGCCCACGCTTCCAAATCGGTGAAGAACATCAAATCCGTTTACATCAACGAGCAAAGTGCAACGGTTACCGATGGAAAGATGGATAATTATCGTGTGAACGCAAAAATCACTTTTGAAGTGAATTAAATGTTTTCACGGCAAAACTTAAAAACATCCTGTTCTTAGGGATGTTTTTTTTTATGGCCGAAGAGCGGGAAGGACAAATAAACCCTTATTCATGAACGAAATTTCAAATTACCAAGAACACATTGACCAGGCTATCGATTGGGCCTGGGCCAACTTACCCGGTCTTGCCATCAACTTGATTACCGCACTGATCATTTTAATTGTCGGATTATATATCATCGGCTTTCTCAATAAAATGATCCGTAAATTTTTTCAGAAAAAGGACTATGACCTTGCCTTGGAATCTTTCTTGCAAAGCTTTATCAGCATCGCTTTAAAGATATTGCTGTTCGTACTCGTCATCACACAGTTGGGCGTGCAATCTTCATCGCTGATTGCGATTATCGGTGCTGCGGGTCTGGCCATCGGCTTGGCATTACAGGGTTCCCTATCCAATTTTGCGGGTGGGGTTTTGATACTGCTCTTCAAACCTTTTAAGGTAGGCGATTTTATTTCGGCCCAAGGTATTGACGGCAGCGTGAGCGAAATTACGATATTCTACACCAAATTGACCACTTTCGGTAATCAAGTCGCCATAGTACCGAACGGTAAACTTTCAAACGATAACATAATCAACTACAACGCCTTATCCGCACGACGGGACAATGTCAAGGTCGGCATCGGTTACGGTTCCAATATCAAGGATGCCAAAGATATTCTGTTGCAGATCTGTGCGGACAACGAGAATATTTCCAAAGAACCTGTTCCAGAGGTGTATGTCGATGGACTAGGCGATAGCTCGGTCAATCTTACGTTACGCTTTTGGGCGGATACCAGTGTATTCTGGCCCGCACACTTCTATGTTATAGAAGAGACTAAAAGACGATTTGATGCAGCGGGAATAGAGATACCGTTTCCACAACGCGATATGCATATGAAGGGGGAGGCTTCGAAAGCTTAGGGGATGCCGTTCGGCGCTTTTCGCTATACACTAATCGCTTTTCATTATGTGCTATATGCAATGCGGATTGCGTTGAATATTGCGTTTTGAAGGAAGCGAAATTGGTCATTTCTTCCTTTGGAGGATAAAATCCTTTAAATAATAGGGTTCGAAGTAGGCGACATTTTCAAATTCACCCGCTTCGAATTTTTTATGGGACAAGGTTGCCATTTCCCTTGCGGATGGCACAACGGAGGTATTGAAGCTAAAATTGGGATGCTGCAAAAGTTCCTTACATTTCTCGGCGCCGTTGCCAAGTAGCACTACCTTCCCTTTCTCAATAAACTCCGAAAAAGAAGTACCGTCTATAATTTCGGCCTTGGTTTCCCTGATTTGGTTTATACCTTGGTCGAATACGGTGGAATAGACCTCCATACGTCGGGCGTCCAAAACGGGGATACTAAAATCGGCAGCGCCTCGCTTTATTTGATGGGCCATACTTTCTAAAGTAGGAATCGAAATCAGGGGCACATCCAATGAAAAACACAATCCTTTGGCTGCGGACACCCCGATACGTAGACCTGTGTAAGATCCTGGGCCTTTGCTGACGGCTACGGCGTCTACATCGGAAAGCTCAAGCTTGGCCTCCTTTAAAACCTCCTGAATAAAAATATGCAGCTGTTCGGAATGGGAATAGTTGGGCGTATCGTGCTCTTTGATGGCCAAGATTTTTCCATCTTTGGCTACGCTAACCGAGCAGTTTGTGGTCGCGGTCTCTAGGTTTAGGATTATGGGCATAGACAACAAAGATACGACCAAACAGGCAAAAATCTTCCTAGTATTTGTGTAGGGTCACCCAAATGGGGAAGCTATTAAAATGCCTTAAACTCCGATGATGTCAATTCAAATCGATCTGCACCCCAAAATAAAACTCCAGCACCTTGATCCTAAAAATATAGTCGTATTTGGTCCGTACCACCTCGGCTTCGGCATCGTCGACGCGGGACTGTGCCTGGCTGAAATCAAAGGCGTTCATCAAACCCACATCGTAACGCTCTTTGGAATATTCAAGGGCCAATCGTCTGGCCTCGGCCGTTTTTTGTGCCGCATAATATGCTTTTGAAAAGCTTTTGACATCGACGTAGGCCTGATTGATATTAGTCTCCAGATCAAGCTTGTCCTGTTCCAGCTGCACTTCGGCTTTCCGTACGTTGATTCGCGCCCTTTTCACATTGTTCCTAACGCTGAAACCGTTGAAGATGGGAATGTTCAACTGGGCACCGTACGAGATTCCGTCGTTCAGCCAAAGTTGATTTCCGAAACTTTCCGCTTCCAGCATTCCTGTAATGGTATTAAAACGTTCTTGATCGGAGTATCGGGTATTGTAATTGAAAAACGCCCCTAAAGTAGGGTATTTCGCGCCTTTAGCTATGGCAAGGTCCTTCACCGCCAAATCGATATTGGACTTTGAAAATTTAATGTCGTTTCGAAAGGTCAGGGCTTCCGCAAATATTTCCTTGGCAGAATTATTGAGAATATCCGACGGTGGCACCTCATAATCGGCCTCCGCTACCTGAAAATTCTCATAATCCGTTATCTGAAGCAACTGCGCCAGATTAATGGTCGAGATCAAGACCAGATTCTCGGTGTTTACGATCTGCTGCTCCAAATTTGCGGCGGTGGCCTCGACTTCCAATAGGTCGCCCTGTGGTACGACCCCTGCATCGACCAGTTCTTTGGTCCTTTGCAAATCCTGTTCGGTAAATGCGTACTGTGCCTGAAACACTATAAGAGTTTCTTTGTTCGACAATATCTGTAAATAGGCATTGGCTACGCTAAGGCGGATATCATCCTTTAAATCATCCAATCTATATTGGTTGGCCAAGGCGTTCAATTTGGCCCGGTTGAGCCTATGGATATTGCGAAGTCCATCGAACAGCAGAACGGAAGATTGCAATCCCCCGTTTGCGGTAAAAATAGTGGTCGTAACCGGT
>NZ_JBGTHY010000373.1:0-8218 GCF_041745955.1 Pricia sp. | reverse complement strand
ACGGTCTTTTTTTTGCCTGTTTTTTTCTCATTCTTACAAGTTTCAGGTGGAAGGTTGCAAGTTACGGATCGAAGTTTAAAAACATTTAACTTCGCACCTCGTACCTTATAACTCCTACCTTTTTTAGTGTTTGGGTCGTTTTGCTCCGTACTTCGATCTCCGTTGGGTTCTACCCGCAACACCTGCGGTATCTAAGGCACCCCGAACGATATGATATCGAACCCCTGGCAAATCTTTTACCCTTCCGCCCCTTACCAATACTATCGAGTGCTCTTGGAGGTTATGCCCTTCGCCGGGTATGTAAGCGTTCACTTCCTTACCGTTGGTCAATCGAACACGGGCCACTTTTCTCATGGCCGAGTTCGGTTTCTTCGGTGTAGTCGTGTAAACACGTGTACAGACACCCCTGCGTTGGGGACACGAATCCAAAGCCGCCGATTTGCTCTTCTTGGCAATCGTGGACCTTCCTTTTCGTACTAATTGTGAAATTGTTGGCATACTATACTATATGTATGAAAATTAACCCTTTGTTTAAGGGCTGGCAAATGTAAGACTATTTCATAGAAATTCAAATCGTTGGGGAATTATTTTAAAGGTTTTTTTTAAAGACTTTTTTTTACCTCGCCATGAAGCTAAAAATCATCCTCTCAACACCTTTTATCTGTACTCGAATTGGATAGAGTGTTAAAGGATAGGGAAATTTATGGGGTCAAAAACACTCAACACACGTCCCAAAGAGGTTCAGCCCGGTCTTGGAAATTGAAAATCCGAATTAGAATCCCTATTCTTCCCTTAAACCAAAAAATCATATGTGCTCTAAGGCATTTTTTACTAACCGTATCCCAAAATCACACATTTACATAATTCTTAATTGGTTAACAATTTCACACCATTATAGTCGATACCATAGGGACAATTCCATATTATTGTTGCAAAAGTAACAAAACACCCGCCTTTGACCTCCCTAATTTAACAATCGAAAAGCTATGCGCGCATAACTTAATGTTAAAGATAGTTGGATAATTAACTTGAAATTAGCACTTTTGCGATTAGCTAATTCAAATAAACATAAAATGAGAGCAAGACACAAAGGATTGCTGACGCTATTATTGGCGTTGGTCGTGCAAATATCTTTTGCACAGGAAAAGTCGGTGACCGGTACGGTGACCGATCAAAATGACCTCCCGTTACCAGGGGTGAACATTTTAGTTCAAGGTACTACCGATGGTACCCAAACCGATTTTGATGGGAATTATTCCATTGAGGCCAGTGAGGGTGATGTACTTTTATTCACTTATATCGGACAGGCGGATAAATCTGAAACCGTTGGTGCAGGAGATACCGTCGATGTACAGATGGTAGAAGATGCACAGGCGCTGGATGAGGTTGTGGTTACGGCCCTTGGAATTTCACGAGAAAAGAAATCCCTAGGCTATTCGACCCAAGCTGTTGATGGTGATGAACTAACCGAAGCACGTAACACTAACGCAATAAATGCGCTTTCTGGTAAAGTAGCTGGTATATCTATTTCCAACTCCAGTGGTAACCTCGGCGGTTCTTCGAGAATATTGCTAAGGGGAGCCGGTTCGGTAACCCAAGACAACAGACCTCTTTTTGTGGTTGATGGTGTACCCTTGGACAACAGTAACTTTAACTCAACTGGGCAACAGCAAGGTACTGCCGGTAGGGATTATGGTGATGCTTCCCAAGATATTAATCCCGACGATATTGCGAGTATGAACGTGCTTAAAGGTGGCCCGGCGGCGGCGCTTTACGGTTCACGCGCCCAAAATGGTGTGATTATTATTACCACCAAATCCGGTAAAGCTGGAAAACCTCAAATCACCTTCAATTCGGGAGTGTCTTTTGATAAAATCAATGTTTTTCCCCAAATCCAAAAATTATATGGAGGCGGTGCCGGCAACCCTGATACCATTGGTCAAAGTGATTTCAATCAAGCCACTATCAATGGAACAACCTATGATATTGTTGATTATGCGACGGATGAATCCTGGGGGCCTCGCTACGACCCTAGCAGATTAGTGCTACATTGGGATGCTTTTGATCCTGAATTCCCACAGGATTTTTTAAATCCTAGACCTTGGATATTCCCGAAGAATCCTAGTGAAACCTTCTACAATACAGGTATATCTTATAATAACGGGGTTTCCTTTTCCACGGGAACAGAAAAATCAAGCATTAGGTTATCTATGAACAATACCCAAACCCAAGGTATTATTCCAAATTCAAGTTTGAACAAGACAAATTTAAATTTTAATGGTTCTGCAGAAATAAATGATAGGCTAACTATAGATGCCGGGGTAAACTTCACGGTAACCGATGGTTTTAATCGACCTGAGACTGGCTACACCGGTTTTATTCAACAATTCTATCAATTCGGACAAACCTCTTTGGACATGGAACGTCTGCAAAATTACCGCTTGCCCGACGGTACTCAACGAACTTGGAACAGAACGGCATTCGATAATCCAACTCCTCGATTTTCGGATAACCCGTATTGGATTATAAACCAAAACACCGCAGAGGATAAAAGAGTACGTTGGTACGGTAATCTTGGTCTTAAATATGACGTAACCGATAACTTGTTCGCATCCATTAAAATATATGCGGACACCTACAACTTAAGAATTTCGGAACAAATTGCCGTAGGTGGACAAGCTCAATCAGAATATCAAGAAAACGATAGAAACTTTCAAGAGATCAACTACGAGGCTTCACTTAACTATAATAAGCTATTTTTTGATGATAAATTAAGTTTTGATGCGCTTGTAGGTATGAACCGAAGGGATGCCGAAACGCATAGAACAGGTGGTGAAACAGAGGGTGGTTTAGCAGCACCAGGAATCTATAACATCAATAATACCAATGGGCCAGCAACTTTTTTCGATTTTGATACAGACCGAAGAATTAACAGTGTATTCGGATCGGCTTCTTTTGGGTATGATAATTTTCTATATCTAACGGTGACCGGTAGGAATGACTGGTCATCTACATTGCCCGCCGAAAACAATTCCTATTTCTATCCTTCGGTAAACGGTAGTATTGTTTTTTCCAATTTAATCGATGCGCCTTGGTTATCCTTAGGAAAGCTACGTGGTGGTTGGGCCCAAGTTGGTAACGATACCGAACCCTACAGATTGATAAATACCTTTGGAAGCAGACCAACTTTTCTTAGTACTCCAAGGTTCAATCAGCCAGATGATAATCTCAATCCCGACTTGCGTCCGGAACAAAAGGATACTTGGGAAGTAGGTTTGGAGATGGCATTCTTTAAAAATCGATTGAGTTTTGATATTACCTATTACGATGAGCTTACCAATGACCTGATTACTCCCGTATCTCTAGATCCCGGAACAGGGTATGAAGCAACGGTAACCAACGCTGGTAAATTATCGAATAAAGGTATCGAAGCCTTGGTCAATATCACACCGATACGGACGGAGGACTTTTCATGGGATTTTACATGGAATTTTAGTAAAAACAAGAATGAGCTCTTAGAGTTATTGCCTGGGGTTGAAGCCTTAGAAATCGGTAGATTCCCTTTCAACGGCGTTACCTTGAATGCTGTAGTCGGTGAACCTTATGGGGTTATCCGCGGCACCAACTATGTGTTTGATGCTGAAGGTAATCGCGTAGTCGATGCAAATGGTAGATATGCCGAAACCCGGAATGTAGAAAATTTAGGTTCCGTATTACCGGACTATAACATGGGTATCAGAAACAGCATTAAATTTAAAAATTTGGATTTCAGTTTTCTAATAGATATGCAAAAAGGCGGTAAATATCGATCTTTAACGAATGCATGGGGACATTACTCCGGTATTCTGGAAGAGACTGCGGCCAATAATATTCGAGAAGACGGTCTGGTTTTGGAAGGTGTAACTGGAACTATCACTTATGATGATCAAGGCGATTATACGGTGACTGATACGGCACCCAACACGCAAGTAATTTCTGCACAGACCTGGGGAACGGATTTCTTCTTAAGAAGTGATGCCCAAAACGTTTTTGATGCGGACTATGTGAAATTACGTGAGATCACTTTAGGTTACACCCTACCCGGTGAATGGTTTAAAGATGCTTTGGAATCGGTTAGGATTAGCGCTTATGGCCGTAACCTTTTCGTATGGGGCTTGGACAATGAATATTTCGATCCCGAAGTAACCGCTAATGGTAGTGGAAACATTCAAGGTAGTGAAGGTGGTTCGTTACCGTCTACAAGAACCTACGGATTCAACTTACAAATTAAATTTTAAAAAACTATGAAACAGATATTTTTAATTACAGCGTTAATTGCTACATCTTGTTTTATTTCCTGTAGCGATGAAATAGAGAATATAAACCAGAATCCCAATAGTCCGGAAAGCGTACTGCCAAATTTAATTTTTAACAGTGCAACAAAGGAAATGATGGACAATCGAAGGAACACTTTTGGTTCCGGTAGGCTTACGTTGCCATGGATGCAATATTGGGGACAAAATGCTTATGCAGACGATGACCGATTCGACTATCGAGAGCAAGTTGCTGAGGATCATTACACTGATACTTACAAAGTCGGTACCGACTTGAAAGCGATAATCGATTTTAATACGGATGAAGCAACGAGAACATTAGCGGCCAGTGTTGGTAACAACGAAAACCAAATTGCCGCGGCACGCATTATGTTGGCCTATAATTTTCATCAGGCCACAGATTTTTTCGGTGATATTCCTTATTATTCGTATGGATCTGATGACCCCGATTTTCAGGGATTAAATGTAGATGAAATTTTTTCCCCGGTATTCGCTCCTGCGGAAAAAATATATGCGGATATCCTTAAGGAGTTACGGGAATCAGCTGATATGATTGTTGTATCCGAACCGGTATTTACAAGTGGTGATCAAATTTTTAATGGCGATGCGTTGAAATGGAAAAAGTTTGCCAACTCCCTAATTTTGAGAGTTGCCAATCGTCTTAGAAATGTAGACCCTACAACAGCCAATGCAGCTATTGAGGCAGCATTAGCTGACGGTGTCATGGAATCTAACGAAGACAACGCTGCTCAAGCCTATGATGTTGCCGATGCAACCGCCTCACCTATTTGGGTCGATTATATTGGAAGAAATGATTTTGCGGTAGCAGCTCCTTTTGTTAAGTTACTTAAAGGAGAAACTGGTAATTTCGGTCCCGATGCGCGGCTTTTTGAGATGGCCGCTCCGGCAAGTGTCTCTATTGAAGATGTAAAGGATGATTCCTATGACAGAAGCGAAAATTACGATGATTACGTAGGAATACCCTATGCCTTTCAATTGGCTAATTTTTTACCCTTCACCTCATTCTCTTGGCCGAGCAGTAATATTCTTAAACCTGATTACAGCGAAATGTTAATGGAATATGCGGAAGTACAGTTCGTTATTTCAGAACATAACGGTTTTACACAAGAAAATTATGAGAATGGTGTACGTGCGTCGATGGAGCGTTGGGGTGTTGCCGCAGCAACAGTAGACGCTTTTGTTGCAGGGTTACCGGCTGCCACCCAAGAAACCGTGATGAACCAGAAATATGTGGCAAGCTATATGCAACCGCATAATGCTTGGTCGGAATATCGTAGAACCGGTTTTCCTACCACCTTGGTTAAAGTGGGTGAAACTGTCATCTTACCTCAAAGTCAAGTCGCTGCCCTTGGAGAGAATAGCGTACCATCGTACGAATTTATTCCTAGAATTCCGGTCAATGACTTGCCCACAAGGCTTAGATATCCGCAAATACTTCAGACCTTGAATGGTACGAATAGGGCAACCGCCGTATCAAAATTGGATGATGGCGATACCATTGAAAGCAAGTTGTTCTGGGATGTCAATTAGCATTTAATATAAAATAGTATGTATAAAAAGGAGGCCAATCTAATTTTTGGTCTCTTTTTTTTATACAACGTTTTTACCATCTGATATAGATAATACAAGGGAGTTATATTTATATTAGAAAGGAAATTTCTAAATTTGAATGGAACCTATCGCTAAAAATAAATAACCACTTATAGCATATCCATAAGGCTCAATTCCATTCGCTGAGACACTGTCCTATAGAACTCTAAGGCATTCCCCAGAACACATTATCGTCCATAATTTTTTGAAACATGTTTAAACCTCATCGCTGTACTGGTATTGTGCTATTTATCTTCCTTTCGATGCCCTTTTTTCTATACAGTCAATTGAATCAGGAAAACAAAAAGTATTACAACTGGTTCGATCAACAAATCGGAACCCAAAACCTTCAAATTTACAAGGGCACCGCCTATGTGGAAGAATATCGAACCATAAACGAAAAGCACAAGTTCTTTAAGACTTCTGAATTTTTACCGGGATCTATTAATTACGAAGGGCAACCCTATTACGAATTGCAATTAAAGTACGATAGTTACGAAGACGTGTTGCTGATCAATTCAAAAAACGGTAAGGGAACTGTTTTGCGACTTAATAGCGCTAAAATCAAAAATTTCGTTATAGATGCCCATAAATTCATCAATACTGACCGAGGCATTCAAGAGGCCAATGAAGTTTCAGGTTTCTATGAAGTGCTATTGGAAACCTCATCTTTTACATTACTGAAAAAGAACAAAAAGAACATACTAAAAAAAATAAGAAGCGAACTCGTTTATTATGAATTCAAGAGCGACATTGAAATTTATCTGAATTATAAAGGCAAGTACTATCCTATCCCGAAAAAGAGAGACTTAATACGGATATTCCCCGAATTCAAGAAAAATATCAATGCCTACTATAATACTGCCTCCGATAATACCGACACTGAGTACTTCATGAAATCCCTTCTGAAAAATATCGAACTGGAACTCTCAAAACAAAACGGGGCAGCCGAATGAAAATATTTTTACTTTTAGCAATCCTGTTTCTATTCCAATACACCTTTGGGCAAGAAGGGACTGAAAAAATATCTATTTCCTTTATCGAATCCACTGCACAAAATGCCTTGAACGAAATTCAGCAGTTGACGGATTATCAATTTTTTTACATTGATTCGTGGTTGGAAAACCAATCCATTTCAGGGAATTACCAAAATATATCGGTTCGTGACCTTTTGGGGGTTATCTTTAAGAATACGGTCATCAATTTTTATTTTTTTGAGGATAATCGAGTGATATTGACGCGTAACAGCCAAATTTATGATACTCTTTCTGAAAATTTCTTTGACCTGCCCCAATCCAGAATCACTCCAGAAGAAGAGGTTGGTAACGAAGAGGTTGATGACGAAGAGATTGGAGAAGGAGTAGTTGCAGACGAAGAAACTGAAGACAATCAGGTTACGACTGGCCCAATACTCTACGAGCCAAAAAGAAGCAACGCAAACAGAACCATTGAAGTTGTTCGCATCGGAAGGGAAAACAAGAACAGTATGCGGCAAAGCTACACGCTAACCGGGTATGCCCGAAACAATGCTACCGGTCAGCCCATAGCAGATTTGGCCATATTGGTTTCAGGAAGAAAAATAGGTACCTCGACCAACAACGAAGGATTTTATTCGATTACATTGCCGGCAGGAGAAAACTTGGTCAAGACCAGAGGCCTGGGTATAGAGGATTCGCAGAAACGAGTGATACTCTATAATAACGGGGATCTAAATTTCAACTTGAACGAAAGCGTAGAGCTTCTAGACGAAGTCGTGCTGACGGGCAATAGGGATAAGAACGTCGAGACCGCTATTACCGGCGTGACCCAAATCAAGGTAGAACAGATCAAGACCATACCTTTGGTCCTCGGGGAAAGGGACATTCTAAAAGCGGCGACGTCTTTGCCCGGTATCACAACCGCCGGTGAAGGAGCTTCGGGTTATAATGTACGCGGAGGCAAGACCGATCAAAACCTGATTCTTCTTGATGATGCCGTTATCTATAACCCATCCCATTTTTTTGGTATTTTTTCGGCCCTGAATCCTTTTACATCCGGTGATGTGACAATCTTTAAAGGAAGCATTCCGGCCGAATATGGAGGCAGATTATCCGCTGTTTTTGACATTAAGACCAAGGATGCGAACACGCAACAATTTGCCGGCGAAGGTTCCATCGGTCCGGTTACTAGCAATCTGGCTTTGGAAATCCCAATTATAAAGGACAAAGCGGGATTTTTGATAGGCGGTAGAAGTACGTATTCTGGATGGATATTGCGGTCTCTCGATGAAGAATCACTTCAGAATAGCGAGGCTT
>NZ_JBGTHY010000372.1:0-5318 GCF_041745955.1 Pricia sp. | reverse complement strand
TAAATTGAACGATATTCTTCCCCCTTTCGTAAATTTGGGTACTTTGGGACTCAATTTCGGCATGCAGGGCGTACAGTTCACGGCCACCTCGACCACGGCGGAAAACCAGATGCTCAGCAACCCGATGTACGTGCACAGCATTCCTAACAATAACGACAACCAAGATATCGTGAGTATGGGTACCAATGCCGCCCTAATTACCAAAAAAGTCATCGAAAACGCCTACGAGGTAATCGCCATAGAAATGATTACCGTGGTACAGGCCATCGAATATCTAGGTGTGAAAGATCAGGTTTCGACCAAAACCAAAAACATGTACGACGCCGTGCGCAAAATCGTTCCGCCGTTCAAAAAAGACGAAATCATGTACCCCTATGTTAACCAAGTGAAAGATTTTATCACCAACCATAAAAATAAGTAGATCTAATGTCTAACATCCAAAATCCAAAAAAATGAAAACAAACTACACTTTAATTTTAATGCTGCTTTTTAGCATGGTTACGATCAATGCCCAAGAATTGGCATTGGTCAAGGAGGGCGGTAAATTCGGTTATATCGACACCTCCGGAAAATACGCCATCGAACCCAGATTCGCAGATGCCAAATCATTTTCCGATGGCTTGGCGGCCGCCGAACAGGACAAAAAATGGGGCTTTATCGATGCTTCCGGAAAATGGGCCCTCGAACCGCAATACGATAAGGTCAAGTATTTTAATTCGGGACATGCCTTGGTCTTAAAGGATGAGCAATGGCAATACATCGACAAAAAAGGGCAAACGTTGGAAATTCCCCCTACCACCGACAAATTATACGATTTCGAGGAAGGGGTCGCCTTTTTTAAGGAGGGGGACAAAGTCGGGCTCTTGGGAACGGACGGAAAACTCGTTTTGCAACCCGCTTATAGGGTTATCAAAGATGTCAAAAACGGGCATGCCAAAGTCCAAAAAGGGGAATTATGGGGCATGATCGACACCAACGGAAAAGAGGTGATTCCCACGGAATATGAGGATATCGGCAATTCATGGTCGCCCAACGGGGTCTACGGGAAAAAAGGCGGAGTGTACGGCATCATCCACAACGGAAACTTTAACCCCATAGAAGGCGCTACAGATGTTTGGATCTTCCACGGCGATTCTAAACTGACCTACGCTGAAAAAGACAAAAAAGTAGGATTCGTGGATAGCAGCGGCAAATGGATCATCGAGCCTCAGTTCGACAAGGCAAGGACTTTTTCGGATGGATTGGCCCCTGTCGCCAATGGCAAGACCTGGGGATATATTAATGAGAAAGGCGAAATGGCCATCGACCCAAAATTCCGCGATGCGGAGGTTTTTTCGGATGGTCTCGCTCCCGTAAAGGACAAGAACTGGGGCTTTATAAATACTTCCGGAAAATTGGTCATCCCCATGGATTACGACATTACGGCCGGTCTGGCATTTTTGGCGGGAAATAACGAAAAAGGCTTTATCAATGGTCTTGCACGAGTAAAGTCCAAAAAAGGATGGGGCTTTCTGGATAAAACCGGGAAATTGCTCGGGGATAAATGGTTTGAGAATGCAGAGCCTTTCGAAGCGATAAAATAGAAAGACGTTTTTTCAGGAGCGGTCTCAGTGTCCTTTGTGCTGATTTCCAACTAAAACCACTGGTTTTTAGGTGTTTAACTGTTTACCAAGAATTTATACCTTTAGTACATGCAAGAAAAAAAAGGGGGAAAGCAAAAATTCGCATTGGTAACGGGCGGGTCACGTGGTATCGGAAGGGCTATCTGTATTCGGTTGGCCAAGGATTCCGCATACCACATCCTCATCAATTATTACAGTAATGAGTCCGCTGCGAAAGAAACCCTGAAATCGGTCGAAGAGGCCGGTGGCCAAGGAGAGCTTCTGCCCTTCAACGTGACCGACGCAGAAAATGTAAAATCCGCTTTGGATGACTGGCACGTGGCCAACCCCGATGCCATCATTGAAGTTATTGTAAATAACGCGGGTATTACGCAAGACGGTATGTTTATGTGGATGAAAGCGGAAGATTGGTCGAAAGTCATCGATACCAGCCTCAACGGGTTTTTTAATGTCACGAACCATCTGATCCAAAAACTGCTGGTCAACAAATATGGACGGATCATCAATATGGTTTCCGTATCGGGATTAAAAGGTACGCCCGGTCAAACCAACTATTCCGCTGCTAAAGGCGCCGTCATTGGTGCGACCAAGGCCTTAGCGCAAGAGGTCGCCAAAAGAAACGTTACGGTCAACGCGGTAGCCCCCGGTTTCATTTCCACGGATATGACACGGGATCTGGACGAAAAGGAACTGAAAAAAATGATTCCCGCCAATCGGTTCGGTACCGCCGAGGAAGTGGCCCATCTGGTCTCTTTCTTAGCCTCCGACAAGTCCTCATATATCACGGGCGACATCATCAACATCAATGGAGGTATCTATTCGTAACAGCTAGACCAAAGCTTCCCGGCTTCAAAGGAAAAAGCCTTTTCGCCTTAAGAAATATAAAAAAGTGTTTCCTGAACGCGAACAATTTTCAAGCTAAAACTTCGTTAGAATCCCTAACTTTAGTACCTTGGAGAACCAAGGAACAACCAAAGCGAAAGTATGAGGAGAGTAGTAATCACGGGTATGGGTATTTATTCCTGTATCGGGCAAAGTATCGATGAGGTCAAGACATCGCTCTACGAAGGCCGCTCGGGCATCGTTCATGACCCCGAACGTGATGCTTTTGGCTTTCGATCTCCGATTACGGGCCTGGTAGAAACTCCAGATCTGAAATCGCTATTGTCTAGACGGCAGCGTATCAGTATGGGCGAAGAGGCCCAATATGCCTATATGGCCACTATCGAGGCCTTCAAAAATGCCCGGATCGATCAAGATTTCCTTGACAACAATGAAATCGGTATCCTCTACGGTAACGACAGTACGGCAAAATCTACCGTAGAGTCGGTCGACACGATGCGCGAAAAGGGGGATACCACTTTAGTGGGTTCCGGCGCGATTTTTAAGGCGATGAACTCTACGGTCACCATGAACCTTTCCACGATTTTCAAACTTCGTGGTATCAATCTGACCGTCAGTGCCGCCTGTGCCAGCGGATCACATTCGATAGGGCTAGGCTATCATTTGATCAAAAGTGGACTACAAGACTGTATAATTGCGGGCGGAGCACAAGAAATAAACCCAATGGCGATGGGTACTTTTGATGGACTGGGCGTTTTTGCGACGAATACGGAGTATCCTGAAAAAGCGTCCCGGCCGTTTGATAGGGATCGAAACGGATTGGTACCCAGCGGTGGTGGCGCAAGTTTGATCATAGAAAGCTATGAATCGGCCGTGAAGCGAGGCGCGCCCATTTTGGGGGAAATTGTCGGATATGGTTTTTCATCCAACGGCGACCACATCTCGACACCCAATGCCGAAGGACCGACAAGGGCGATGAAACGGGCATTGATCGATGCTGATTTAACCGCCTCGGACATCGCATACGTAAATGCGCATGCAACCTCGACCCCTGTCGGTGATGCGAACGAGGCAAAGGCCATACATGAAGTTTTTGGAGCGAGCGGTCCCTACGTAAGTTCGACCAAATCGATGACGGGTCACGAGTGCTGGATGGCGGGCGCAAGTGAGGTCATCTATTCGGTGATCATGATGCAAAACGATTTTATTGCCCCGAATATCAATTTGGACCATCCTGACGAGGACTCGCAAAAACTTAACCTTGTTAAGAAAACCCTAAATAAAAAATTTGACGTATTTTTGTCCAATTCCTTTGGCTTCGGCGGAACGAATTCAGCGTTGATAGTCAAAAAATGCTAGTATAAAATGGTGATGACCAAGGAAAATATAGTTGAAAAGGTAGATGAATTCCTCATCGATGATTTCGAGGTAGAGGAAGAATCATTAGTACCGGACGCCAATCTCAAGGATGCCCTTGACCTGGACAGTCTCGATTTTGTAGACCTTGTGGTCGCGGTCGAGAGCAATTTCGGGATCAAGCTGACCGGTGAGGATTTTGCGAACATCCACACCCTCCAGAATTTTTACGACCTTATCGAAAGAAAGCTGGGGTGACCCTTTCTTACAAAACCCAAGATATGGCCACGGAATGGGAAGGGAAATCAAGGGGAACCCTTTTGGGGTACCAGATCTACATTTTCTTTCTTCGGAATTTTGGTATCTCCGCAGCCTACCTTTTATTACGTATAGTAATCGTATACTACACCCTGTTTTCCCCGAAAAGCAATCGGGATACCTATACCTATTTTCGAAAGAGACACGGCTTTTCAAGGGGAAAAAGTATTTTGAACATCTACAGGAGCTATTACACGTTCGGGCAGACCATTACCGATAAGGTTGCCATTGCCACAGGGCTACGCAACAAATTCACATACACCCACAACGGTATCGAGCATATCGACGATCTGCTACAGAGAAACCAAGGGGGCATTTTGATCAGTGGTCACGTAGGAAATTTTGAGATTTCCCACTATTTTTTGGAAGATCGTTACCACATTGCCAATATCAGCATGGTGACCACCCACGCCGAGCATCAAGATATCAAGGAGTATATGGAGCGTATTTCGGCGAAATCACATTTAAAGTTCATTGTGGTAAAAGACGACATGTCGCATATTTTTGAAATCCATAAGGCAATCGATGAAGGCGGATTGGTCGTTTTTACGGGTGACCGATATATGCCGGGTTCAAAAACCCTTACCGAGAGCTTTTTGGGCAAAAAAGCCAATTTTCCCATGGGTCCCTATCTTTTGGCCGCAAGGCTGAACCTGCCGGTACTGTTCGTATATTTTATGAAAGGCCCGAAACGACATTACGATCTCTACGCCCAAACCGCCGAATTTAAGGCGCGGGATGCACAGGGGCTGTTAAAGGAATATACCGAGAGTATGGAGCGCATCCTGAAAAAATATCCTTTGCAGTGGTTCAATTATTTTGATTTTTGGAAGGATAGGGATGAGAAAAGTTAGGAGTCAAAGGTAATTGGCAGCGATGGATTCGAGTGGCGGTGGGCCTCGAATTCAATTTTTTTAACGGTCGGTAGGTAACTATTTAAGATGTACAGGAAATTACAGTAAATGAAAGAGGTTCTCATCATATACTATTCCCAGACCGGACAGCTGACGACCATTTTAGAAAATATGGCCAGCACCGTTACAGGCGATAACATCCATATTTCCTATTACGAAATCGTTCCAGAACCAAAGTATGGCTTTCCATGGAACCCTGAGCGGTTTTACGATGTTTTCCCGGAAACCTTTTTGCAGATTCCTTCGGATTTCCATCCTCCTAAAC
>NZ_JBGTHY010000371.1:0-6722 GCF_041745955.1 Pricia sp. | reverse complement strand
AGAAAGAGTATGTGGTCGATGCCGATCCAAATATGCCAAACCCCTTGGCGTACCATGGCCACAAAGCCTTTCCACAGTCCGGTTTCTACCAGGTTTAAGGTCTGGGTGGTACCGCCCCTACTGAAATCAAGCGCAAAGATGGTCTCGTTGTTGATCAGACCCGCCTTCCAGTTGTATTCAAAGCCCAATAAGTTCTGTTGAGGGTTGGTATCGTCCTCTAAAAAAGGGTCATAGGTCACGGTCAGTTCGTCGGGAACGGTTTCCATATTGTCCAGATAGAACCTAAGGTTCCAAAAATTACCGGTGTTGGTGCGTATCTTGGTGCGCTTACCGGTAAAGATAACCTTGTGCTTGCCGAATTTGGAGGAAAAGGCGGAATGTTCGATCAGATAGGCCTGTAAATCTGCAAGATGCTTTTCAAATTCTTCATCGGTGGCATATTCATCAAGATCTATCCCCAAGGCAGAGTTGATATCCTTGACATGGCAATCGAACTTGCCCTCGATACCATTGAATTCGTAGACCCTCAAGTAAATATAGCTTTGGTCGGGGTTATGGGCGATACCCAAGAAAGGTAGCACCAATAGTAAAAGAAGGATGATTTTTTGGAAAGGTTTCATAGTAGTGTCCGTTTTTGTTCCGAAAGCATAAATATGATAATATATTCGATAAACTACTTTATTTTTTTTACTTTTTCGTTGAACGAACTGGTAATATCGTTAGACAACATTCGTATTTCTTTGTTAACCCGATTCCAATTCAATACCTTTAACCGATTGATTTTTTAGGAGATTCAAGCCCCTATTTATGATTTACAATCTGGTACATCTTATCGAGCAATCGGCAGCCCGGTTCCCTAAAAAGGACGCTTTTCGCTGTTCGGACAAAACCATGTCCTACACCGATTTGGATACCAGATCAAGTCAACTTGCGGTTCATCTCAAAGCGTTGGGCGTACAAAAAGGCGACCGGATCGGCATCTACATGAACCGCTGCCTTGAAACCGCGCTGGCCGTATATGGCATTCTTAAGTCGGGCGCGGCCTACGTACCCCTAGACCCCTTTGCCCCCGCAAAAAGAACAATACGTATTCTTGAGGACTGTGGCATCGAGATTTTGGTGACCACCAGCGGCCAGAAAAAAAGACTGGCACAAATTACCGCTAAATCTACTCAAATAAAAACCCTTATCGGCAATGTTCAAACGGCGTCGATCGCTTCGGTTTCATGGGATATCATTTTTTCATATCCGCTCGACAGGTATAGACCGGTGCGTATTCTTGAGGAAGATCTCGCGTTCATACTCTATACGTCAGGCTCTACTGGCGTACCCAAGGGTATAATGCACACCCATTATAGTGGCCTAAGTCTTGCCAAAATTGCGGCGGACACCTATGATTTTTGCAGCGATGATATTTTTGGCAATCCTGCGCCCCTGCATTTTGACCCCTCTACCTTCGGCTATTTTGTAGCTCCCTTGGTCGGGGCCACTACGGTCATCGTACCCGATGCACATCTGAAATTGCCCGCAAGCCTGAGCGCACTGATCGCTACAGAGAAAATAACAGTATGGTATTCGGTACCGCTGATGTTGATACAACTCTATTTGAGCGGTACCTTAGAAAAACACGATTTTGGTGCACTGCGATGGGTATTGTTCGCCGGGGAAGTATTTATCACCAAGCATCTTCGGGCATTAATGGAAATTTGGCCGCATGCCCGTTTCAGTAATCTATACGGCCCTGCGGAACTGATTCTTTGTACCTGCTATGACGTAAAGGTAGCACCAGCGTCCGATGACCCTATCCCTATAGGTAGGGTATGGGCGAATACGTCGTATAAGATTTTAGGTGAGGATAATCATGATGTGGCCGAGGGAGCCGTCGGTGAATTAGTGGTACGCTCGGCGACTCGAATGCAAGGCTATTGGAACAATATGGCCTTGACCGAAAAAGCGTTGTATCGGATAAGAATAGCAGCAGGTTACGACCATATATATTATAGAACCGGTGATTTGGTAAGGGAGAACGAAAAAGGAGAGCTCCTTTTTCTGGGCCGTAACGACCGGCAGATAAAACTAAGGGGGTATCGCGTAGAACTTGACGAGGTCGAATCGGTGTTCTTAAAAAATGCGGAAGTCGAAGAGGTCGCCGTTGTGGTTATCGGAAAAGACGAAGAAGCTCAGGAACTGGTAGCTTTTGTAAAGCAGGCGGTTGGTGTGGATACATTGGATATCGACAGCCTAATACAATGGTGCGGTACTGAACTTCCGGCATACGCAATACCTTCGAACGTTCGTATACTAGATGATTTTCCTAGGACAAGTTCAGGAAAAATAGATAGAAAAGCAATGGCTGCTATGATAGAAGTTATATGATAGAAAAAATTAAGGCATATATTGCCAGCAGTATTTCAGACCTACAACCGGAAGAAATCGATGTTCATGACGACCTTTTGGGTAGTGGCATCATCGATTCTTTGGGCATGATGAAACTCGTGGTTTTTATTGAAGCCGAACTGAATGTAAAAATTCCCGATGCCGATATGGTGGTAGAACATTTTATGACCCTCGGTAGTATCATGGACTATCTTTCTAAAAGAGAGGATGTCCATTTAAACCAAGATTAGGTTATGACCCAAGTAAAGGACAAGTATATCCCCCTGACCCAAAGTCAGCTGTCTTTATGGACAGGCCAACGCATGCACCCCGGTTCGCCGTTGCACAATGTGGTATACACTTTTGATATTTCAGGAGATTTGAGCACGCTTTTTTTCAAGAATGCCTTTCAAACATTGATCGACCGCACCGACGTATTGCGAACGGTTATTACCGAAAAGGATGGTATTCCCTATCAATTCGTTCTCCAAAAGGTGGATTACCCTGTTGAAACTATAGATTTTACGACAGAAAGCGATGAGCAGGTTATAAAGGATTGGATTCTAGAACGCACCCAAGCACCGCTTGAACTTTCCGAACAGCTTTTCGATTCGGTACTCTTAAAACTGGGGGACTCCCGATATATTTGGTTTCTAAAAATACACCACTTGGTTACGGATGCCGTATCCAACGCCTTACTCTACCGAAGGATGGAGTCGCTATACCAGATACGATCCAATCAAAAATTGGATGATTTTGGAGAAACAACATCCTTTGCGGACTATGTTTTTTACGAAGGGCAACAACGGAGCGATGCCAAAAACGAAGCCTCTCAAGCCTACTGGAAAGGCAAAACAGCAAATAGACCCGGCTCCCCAAAATTGTATGGCAAAAAAGAAAACGGAAACAGCACCGCCACAACCCGGGTATCCGCAAAATTAGGCACCGACCGTACGTCACGGCTCCGTGAACTTGCCAAACGGCCCGAAATTCGAAGTTGGACGGAAGATTTAAGCCTTTTCACCCTCTTTGCGACGGTATATTCCGTCTATCTTCACAGGGTAAGCGGTGAAAACTGTTTGGCTATTGGCGTTCCAGCGCATAACCGTGCCGAAAGGCAATTCCAAAAAACTGTCGGACTCTTTATCGAGGTACTTCCCATTTTTGTGGACATTGCCGAAGACGATACTTTTCTATCCGTACTGAAACGTGTAAAAACGGAGACCAACGCTTATCTGCGCCATGCACATACGGGAGCCGCATCCGCTGATATCGGCCGAAGTTTCAATACGGTGCTCAATTATATACAGGCCGATTTTCCTGATTTTAATGGTTTTCCCACCCAAGCGGAATGGGTGCATAACGGGCATATGGACAATTCACATGCCCTTCGCTGCCATATGTATGCTTTTAACGGGAAGAACGATCTCGAATTGGCATTCGACCTGAACAAATCAGTATTTCCCGCAGCTATTGAACACTACGTACCCGATCATTTCTTACGCCTGTTCGATGCGTTGCTTGATGATATCGACCAACCCATCGGAAACGCAAGCATGATATCGCCGAAGGAAAGGGAATTGTTAGCGGCCGAGCAGAAAGAAAATCCTGAAACTTCATTTTCCGTTCTGCAAAGTTTCGAGCAGCAGGTCGTACAGCGGCCGAACGCGATTGCCTTACAATACGACGGTGAAATTCTGACCTATTCCACATTGAATAAAAGGGCGAACCAATTGGCGCATTACCTTAAAAATCAAGGGATAATAGAATCAAGTAAAGTGGGTTTGCACCTGTATAGAAGCTCCGAATATATCATCGCTGTTCTAGCGATACTGAAGACCGGGGCGGCGTTCATTCCCATTGCCTCTGACCAACCTTCCGATCGTATCGGCTATATGCTTTTGAACAGTGGATGTTCGATAGTAATTACCGATAAAAAGTTGAGGGAAAAGCTTGCGGGCGATATCGTATCCGTTCTCGATGTTTCCTCGGAAAAACAAGACATTGCGAAAGAGTCTTCATCAAATCTTGGGGGTGCACCGCTACCGGATAATTTGGCCTATGTCTTGTACACATCGGGCAGTACCGGCCGCCCCAAGGGCGTACTGATAACGCACCGTGCCCTTTCGAACTATATGGGGTGGGCCGGAAAGCACTATGGCATAGATGAAAAATCCATATTCCCCCTGTTTACCTCCATCGGATTCGACCTGACGCTCACCTCGACCTTTTTGCCCCTACTGAACGGTGGGCGGATCATCGTCTACAAAGAAATGGACGAGGGGCCCGATCTAAGCTTGTTACGGGTAATCGAAGATGATCTGGTAAACACCATAAAGGCGACGCCCTCACATTTGGCCCTTCTTCAAGGGCGTAATCTTGATGCCTCCCAAATCAGGACCTTGATTGTCGGGGGAGAGGATTTCAAGGTACAGCTCGCAAAATCGACAAGCGTAGCCTTTGGGCCGGGCCTAAAGATTTTTAACGAATATGGTCCTACCGAGGCTACCGTGGGCTGTATTGTCAGCGAATACGAGCCGGAAAAACATACCGGCACGTCGTTGCCTATCGGCATTCCGATTATCGGAATGCAGGCCTATGTTTTGGACAACCACCTAAACCTTGTGCCAAAAGGCGTAATCGGCGAACTTTACCTGAGCGGCACAGGGCTGGCGAACGGGTATGTCAATGCCGAAGAGATAACTGCGTCAAAATTCGTGGACCATCCTTTTATCAAAAATTCCAAAATGTACCGCACCGGCGATCTGGCCCGAATAAATGCGGCTGGGGATTTTGAATATCTGGGCCGTATCGATAATCAGGTCAAACTTCGGGGACACCGTATCGAACTTTCCGATATCGAGGCCAATATGGCGGCGCATCCCGAAATAGAAAATTGTACCGTGGTCGTGGTATCCGATAGAAAAACAGTTCCTGAAAACGAGGTGGTCAACTGTGTGCAATGCGGACTCCCCTCCAATTATCCGGAAATCGAGTTTAACGAACAAGGCGTCTGCCAACTCTGTACCTCGTTCTCGAACTACGAAGATAAAGTAAAACGCTATTTCAAGAATGACGACGAACTGGTGCGGATATTGACCTCGAAGCGGTTAGAAAATCCTACGTACGATTGTATTTCCCTTCTGAGTGGAGGAAAAGATAGCACCTATGTTTTAGGACGTCTGATAGATATGGGGCTGCGCGTCTTGGCTTTCACGATGGACAATGGCTACATTTCCGATCAGGCCAAAGAAAATATCGATCATATCGTAACCCAATTGGGTGTCGACCATGTCTACGGCGAGACCCCGCATATGAACGAAATTTTTGTCGATAGTTTGCACCGACATCACAACGTCTGTAACGGCTGTTTTAAGACCATCTATACCCTGAGTACCCAAATCGCTCTGGAAAAAAAGATTCCCTTTATCTTAACCGGACTTTCAAGAGGGCAATTCTTCGAGACGCGGTTGACCGAGGAGCTTTTTTGGGAGGATACTTTGGATACTACAAAAATTGATGACACCATTCTCGAGGCCCGAAAACTCTACCACCGCGAACAAGATGCGGTAAAAAGACTCTTGGATGTATCCGCGTTCGAGGATGATACCGTGTTCGAAAAAGTACAGTTCGTCGATTTTTACCGGTACAGCGATGTTAGCCTAGAAGAACTATTGATCTATTTAAAGGATAAATTAGGATGGGTTCGGCCGACCGATACCGGGCGTTCCACAAATTGCCTGATCAATCAGGTCGGCATCTACGTACATAAAAAGGAAGAAGGCTATAGCAATTATGCCTTTCCCTATAGTTGGGACGTTCGTTTGGGCCACAAGAGGCGGGACGAAAGCTTGGTGGAAATCAACGAAGCCATCGACGAAACCGAGGTACAGCGCATAATGGAAGAGATCGGTTATGAAAGATCGGAGGCCGACCAACAACCCCCGGAAAAATTGGTCGCCTACTTCACGGGGAATCCAGATATTTCGGTGAAGGATCTACGGCAATATCTTGCCAACAAATTACCCGCCTACATGGTGCCGACCCTTTTCAAGTATATGGATGAAATACCTTTGACCAAAAACGGAAAGGTCGATAAAAATGCGCTGGAGAACCTGAGCAGCGCACAATTGTCGATGGACACACCCTACACCGCACCGAGAAACGAAATCGAGGAGCTGCTTGAAGGGGTTTGGAAAGAGGTGTTGCAACTTAAAAAAGTGGGCGTACATGACGATTTTATCGCCTTGGGCGGACATTCGTTGGCCGCCATTCGTGTCACGGCACGCATCAATGAGGAAATTGAGGTCGATTTTCCGTTGAACAAGATATTCGAACGGCCCACT
>NZ_JBGTHY010000370.1:0-6575 GCF_041745955.1 Pricia sp. | reverse complement strand
AGATTAAACGATAGAAAAATGGCAGATTTGAAAGATTTCGCAGAACAATTGGTAAACTTGACCGTAAAAGAGGTAAACGAGTTGGCCGGTATATTAAAAGATGAATATGGTATCGAGCCTGCAGCAGCAGCTGTAGCCGTTGCCACCGGTGGAGGTGGGGGCGATGCCGCTGAGGCCGCAGAGGAAAAAACGGAATTCGATGTAATCCTCAAGGCAGCCGGTGGTTCCAAGTTGGCCGTCGTTAAATTGGTCAAGGAATTGACCGGTCTTGGATTAAAAGACGCTAAGGACATCGTCGATAGCGCACCAAAAGCCGTTAAGGAAGGTGTGCCGAAAGATGAGGCCGAATCCGTTAAAAAACAATTGGAAGAAGCAGGAGCGGAAGTTGAGCTTAAATAATAGCCGCAACTATAGCACTTTTGGTTTAGGTCTTTCCGCTTTTGCGGTTAGACCTAAGCCTTTTTATACCCGAATTAGTATTCACGTTCAAAACACTGTCCATAGATGTTCACACAACAGACTGAAAGAATCAATTTTGCATCCGCTAAGAACACGCCGGATTATCCGGATTTCTTGGACATCCAGATCAAATCGTTTCAAGATTTTTTTCAATTGGAGACCAAATCCGACGAAAGGGGTGCAGAAGGTTTGTACAATACCTTCCAAGAGAACTTCCCGATTACGGATACCCGAAACCAGTTCGTACTTGAATTTCTGGATTACTTTATAGATCCCCCGAGATATTCCATTCAGGAATGTATCGAGCGTGGCCTCACCTATAGCGTTCCTTTAAAGGCGCGCCTTAAATTGTACTGTACCGATCCCGAGCACGAAGATTTTGAAACTATCGTGCAAGATGTGTATTTGGGTACTATTCCCTATATGACCCCTAGTGGTACTTTTGTTATCAACGGAGCCGAAAGGGTGGTCGTATCGCAATTGCACCGTTCTCCAGGGGTGTTCTTCGGACAGTCTTTCCATGCCAACGGCACTAAATTGTATTCCGCAAGGGTAATCCCATTCAAGGGATCCTGGATTGAATTCGCCACCGATATTAACGGCGTTATGTATGCCTATATCGATCGAAAAAAGAAATTGCCGGTGACTACTTTATTCAGGGCAATAGGTTTTGAGAGGGATAAGGATATCCTAGAAATCTTCGATCTTTCCGAGGAAGTCAAAGTTTCGAAGGCAGGATTGAAAAAGGTATTAGGCCGCAAATTGGCCGCAAGGGTCTTGAACACATGGCATGAAGATTTCGTGGATGAGGATACTGGCGAGGTAGTTTCCATCGAACGTAACGAGATTATCTTGGACCGCGATACCGTTTTGGAAAAGGAGCATATCGACGAAATTCTCGATACCGACGCCAAGACCATCCTATTACATAAAGAAAACAATGCGCAGAGCGATTATGCGATCATCCATAATACCCTGCAAAAAGACCCTACGAACTCCGAAAAGGAAGCCGTGGAGCATATCTACCGACAGCTGAGAAACGCCGAGCCGCCCGATGAGGAAACGGCAAGGGGTATTATCGACAAGTTGTTCTTTTCCGATCAACGCTACAATTTGGGTGAAGTCGGTCGGTATAGAATGAACAAAAAATTGGGTCTCGATATTGGAATGGACAAGCAGGTCTTGACCAAGGAAGATATCATTACCATCATCAAATATTTGATCGAACTGATCAACTCCAAGGCCGAAATCGATGATATCGATCACTTGTCGAACCGACGCGTACGTACCGTTGGTGAGCAATTGTCATCGCAGTTCGGCGTCGGTTTGGCCCGTATGGCCCGAACCATCCGAGAGCGGATGAACGTTCGTGACAACGAGGTGTTTACGCCCATTGACTTGATCAATGCGAAGACTTTGTCCTCCGTAATCAACTCGTTTTTTGGAACGAACCAGTTGTCCCAATTCATGGACCAGACGAATCCGCTGGCAGAGATTACGCACAAGCGAAGATTATCGGCACTAGGGCCAGGAGGACTCTCACGTGAGCGGGCCGGTTTCGAGGTTCGTGATGTGCATTACACCCACTATGGTAGATTGTGCCCAATTGAAACCCCGGAAGGGCCGAATATCGGTCTGATTTCATCCTTGGCCGTTTTTGCCAAGGTAAATCCTATGGGCTTTTTAGAAACTCCATATCGCAAGGTTACCGATGCCAAAGTGAATACCAAGGAATATGCCTATTTGAGCGCCGAGGAAGAAGAGGGCATGAAAATCGCACAGGCGAACATCCCTTTAAAGGATGACGGTACGATCGATACCGATAAGGTAATTGCCCGTGAAGAAGGCGATTTCCCGGTGGTGGATCCGGGCGAGGTGAACTTTACCGATGTGGCACCGAACCAGATCGCATCGATTTCCGCATCCTTGATTCCGTTTTTGGAACATGATGATGCGAACCGTGCCTTGATGGGCTCGAACATGATGCGTCAGGCCGTTCCCTTACTGAAACCACAATCCCCGATTGTAGGCACGGGACTTGAACGTCAGGTGGCTACCGATTCCCGGGTATTGATAAATGCAGAGGGCGATGGAGTTATTGATTACGTCGATGCCGAGAAAATCATTGTGAAATACAAGCGTAGCGAAGCCGAAAAACTGGTCAGTTTTGAAGAGGATTCCAAGTCCTATAATTTGGTGAAGTTCAGAAAGACCAACCAAGGTACCAGCATTAACCTGAAGCCTATTGTCAGAAAAGGCGACAAGGTGAAAAAAGGGCAGGTACTTTGTGAAGGCTACGCCACCGAAAAAGGCGAATTGGCCTTAGGCCGAAACCTTACCGTGGCGTTCATGCCATGGAAAGGATACAACTTTGAGGATGCTATCGTAATATCTGAAAAAGTGGTACGGGAGGATATTTTTACCTCCATCCACGTTGATGAATATTCGTTAGAGGTACGCGATACCAAATTGGGTGCGGAGGAATTGACACATGACATTCCGAACGTATCCGAAGAAGCCACCAAAGATCTCGACGAAAACGGAATGATCCGTATCGGTGCAGAAGTAGAGCCAGGCGATATTTTGATAGGTAAGATTACTCCAAAAGGGGAATCCGACCCGACACCGGAAGAAAAATTACTTCGGGCCATCTTCGGTGACAAAGCAGGTGATGTGAAAGATGCCTCTTTGAAAGCTTCCCCATCGTTGCGTGGTGTCGTTATCGAAAAGAAACTGTTCTCCCGGTCGGTGAAGGACAAGCGCAAGCGTTCAGAAGATAAAGAGGATCTCAACAAATTGGAACTGGAATATGAAGTGAAGTTCCAAGAGTTGAAGGATATCCTGATAGAGAAGCTGTTCACGCTCGTAAATGGGAAAACCTCACAAGGCGTTTTGAACGATTTGGGCGAGGAAGTTCTGCCAAAAGGTAAGAAATACACCCAGAAGATGCTGAACTCCGTCGATGATTTCGCCCACTTGATAGGGGGAAGTTGGACGACGGACAAAGACACCAATGCTTCGGTAACCGATTTGTTGCACAATTATAAAATCAAGTTAAACGACCTTCAAGGGAATCTGAGACGGGATAAGTTTACGATTTCGGTAGGTGATGAACTGCCCGCCGGTATCATGAAGTTGGCCAAAGTCTACATCGCCAAAAAGCGAAAGCTAAAAGTCGGTGATAAAATGGCGGGCCGTCACGGTAACAAGGGCATCGTTTCCCGTATCGTACGTCAAGAAGATATGCCGTTCTTAGAGGATGGTACCCCTGTTGATATCGTATTGAACCCATTGGGCGTACCCTCACGTATGAACATTGGGCAGATTTACGAAACCGTTCTTGGATGGGCAGGTCTTAAATTGGGCAAGAAATTTGCGACCCCAATTTTTGACGGGGCTAGTCTAGATCAGATTAACGAATACACCGACGAAGCGGGCATCCCAAGATTCGGGCATACCTATCTATATGACGGCGGTACAGGGCAACGTTTTGATCAACCTGCAACAGTAGGTGTAATCTATATGTTGAAACTGGGCCACATGGTCGACGACAAGATGCACGCGCGATCTATCGGACCCTACTCGCTGATCACGCAGCAACCTCTGGGCGGTAAAGCCCAGTTTGGTGGACAGCGTTTCGGGGAAATGGAAGTTTGGGCCTTGGAAGCCTACGGTGCATCGGCAACCCTGCGCGAGATATTGACCGTAAAATCGGATGATGTCATCGGAAGGGCGAAGACCTATGAGTCCATCGTAAAAGGCGAGACCATGCCGGAACCCGGTCTGCCGGAATCGTTCAACGTTTTGATGCACGAACTGAAAGGTTTGGGTCTGGATATCCGTTTGGAGGAGTAGGTTAAGTACACAACATTAATTAGTAGCACATTACAACTATGGCTAGAATGAAAGATCATAATCCAGTAAAAAGGTTTGACAAGATTTCCATTGGATTGGCATCGCCGGAATCGATTTTGGCGGAGTCACGGGGGGAAGTCCTAAAGCCTGAAACCATAAACTACCGTACGCACAAACCGGAGCGTGACGGCCTGTTCTGCGAGCGTATCTTCGGTCCCGTAAAGGATTACGAATGCGCCTGTGGTAAATACAAGCGTATCCGTTACCGTGGTATCGTATGCGATCGTTGCGGGGTTGAAGTTACGGAGAAAAAGGTACGTCGTGATAGGGTAGGGCACATCAATTTGGTGGTGCCCGTGGCCCATATCTGGTATTTCCGTTCCTTACCGAACAAAATCGGATACCTTTTAGGGTTGCCTTCCAAGAAATTGGACATGATTATCTACTACGAACGTTACGTAGTGATTCAGCCCGGTATCGCCAAAGGCCCCGAAGGTGAAGAGCTCAATAAATTGGATTTCTTGACGGAAGAGGAGTACTTGACCATTATGGAATCCATTCCGCCCGAAAACCAATATTTGGAGGAATCCGATCCCAATAAGTTTATCGCTAAGATGGGTGCGGAATGCCTTATCGATTTGTTAGGACGTATCGATTTGAAGGAACTATCCTATGAATTACGGCATAAGGCCAATACAGAAACTTCAAAGCAACGTAAGACCGAAGCCTTAAAAAGACTTCAGGTGGTTGAAGCATTGCGGGAATCTCAAGACAACCGTGAGAACAATCCCGAGTGGATGATCATGAAAGTGATTCCGGTCATTCCACCCGAATTGCGTCCTTTGGTACCCTTGGATGGCGGCCGTTTTGCGACTTCCGACCTCAACGATCTATACCGTCGGGTTATCATCCGAAACAACCGTTTGAAAAGATTGGTAGAGATCAAGGCGCCCGAGGTCATCCTAAGAAACGAGAAAAGGATGCTTCAGGAATCCGTTGATTCCCTTTTCGACAATACGAGGAAGGCATCCGCAGTAAAAACGGAATCCAACCGACCCTTAAAATCCCTTTCCGATTCCTTAAAAGGTAAGCAAGGGCGTTTCCGTCAGAACCTTTTGGGTAAACGGGTCGATTATTCCGCACGTTCGGTAATCGTCGTAGGTCCTGAAATGAGATTGTTCGAATGTGGACTTCCCAAGGATATGGCGGCCGAGCTGTACAAGCCTTTCGTCATCCGTAAACTGATTGAGCGCGGCATCGTGAAGACGGTAAAATCCGCCAAAAAAATTATAGATAAAAAGGAGCCCGTAGTCTGGGACATCCTTGAAAACGTATTGAAAGGGCACCCGGTACTATTGAACCGCGCCCCGACCCTTCACCGATTGGGAATTCAGGCCTTTCAGCCGAAACTGATCGAAGGTAAGGCGATTCGCTTGCATCCCTTGGTATGTACCGCCTTTAATGCGGATTTCGATGGGGATCAGATGGCGGTGCATTTGCCTTTGGGTCCAGAAGCAATTTTAGAGGCGCAACTTTTGATGCTTGCCTCACATAACATATTGAACCCCGCGAACGGTTCCCCGATTACGGTACCCTCGCAGGATATGGTCTTGGGTCTATATTATATGACCAAAGAACGTAAATCGACTCCCGAAGTGCCTGTCAAAGGTGAAGGAAGTACTTTCTATTCCTATGAGGAGGTAGAAATTGCCTTTAATGAAGGAATGGTCAACCTGAACGCCGGTATCAAGGTGCGGGCCCCGGATTTTAATGAGGAGGGCAAACTGGTCAACCAGATCATTCCTACTACCGTTGGGCGTGTACTCTTTAATATGGAAGTGCCCGAACAGGCCGGTTACATCAATGATGTTTTGAACAAAAAATCCTTACGTGATATTATTGGCAGGATTTTGAGTGTGACCGACGTACCGACCACGGCCGATTTCTTGGATAAGATCAAGACCATGGGTTACGATTTTGCCTTTAAAGGCGGCTTATCGTTCAGCTTGGGGGATATTATCATTCCACAGGAAAAACACGAAATGATCGCCGATGCCAATGGACAGGTAGACGGTATTATGGCCAACTATAACATGGGCCTAATTACCAACAACGAACGGTATAACCAGGTCATCGATGTTTGGACGTCCACCAACGCCATGCTGACCGAATTGGCCATGAAACGTATCCGTGAGGATCAGCAAGGGTTTAACTCTGTGTATATGATGTTGGATTCCGGTGCGAGGGGCTCGAAGGAGCAG
>NZ_JBGTHY010000369.1:0-2570 GCF_041745955.1 Pricia sp. | reverse complement strand
AGATCTTTTCGAGTCTTCCGATGGATTTTTCGTCCTACTTCCTTTTGTCATACGTCAGTTCCAAAATGCCTAAACTTTCTTTATTTTTATGGGATGAAGAAAATAACCGTTTTGACCGGTGCGGGAGTAAGTGCGGAAAGTGGCATTAATACGTTTCGGGATGCCGGGGGATTATGGGAAGGCCACGATGTGATGGAAGTCGCTTCCCCTCAAGGGTTTGCCAAGAATCCTGAATTGGTGCTGGATTTCTACAACCAAAGACGGAAACAACTCAAGGAAGTTTCCCCCAATCGCGCCCATTTCGCTTTGGCCGAACTCGAAGCTTATTATGACGTTACCATTGTTACCCAAAATGTAGACGACCTGCATGAACGGGCGGGAAGCTCGAATGTAATACATTTACACGGAGAACTTTTGAAAATGCGGAGTTCGGGAAACGAACGTTCAATTATGGACTGCGAGGGAGATATTGACCTCGGAAATCTATGCGAACAAGGCTATCAACTGCGGCCCCATATCGTATGGTTTGGCGAGGCCGTACCGCTGCTGGAAAAAGCGGCCGTGGAGACCCAATCGGCAGATAGCGTCATTATCATAGGCACTTCTATGCAAGTATATCCCGCAGCTAGTCTGGTGGATTATGCACCAGAAGGCGTGCCCATATATTTTATCGATCCCAAACCCAGCGTTTCAAAATACGATTTCGATAACTTGACCATCATTCCCAAAACGGCCGTTAAAGGGGTTCCCAATTTGGTTTTAACGTTGATCGCCAAGGCTTCGCAATTGCGAGATTGACTTTGACAAAAATCAAACTAAACTCCCAACCCCTTAAACCCATAGACTCCTTTAAACCATTATCTTTGCCTTTTACGAAAAAATCCAATCCAAATAAAAATCATGTCCTTATATACATTGAACGCAATCTCACCTATCGATGGGCGTTATCGAAACACAACGGAATCACTGGCCCCCTTTTTTTCAGAGGAAGCCTTGATCAAATATCGCGTTCGGGTAGAAATCGAATATTTTATCGCCCTTTGCCAGATTCCGTTGCCGCAGCTATCTTCTTTTGACGCTTCCCAATTTGAAGCTTTGCGGAATATTTATCGGGACTTCGATGCCGCTAATGCCCAAGAAATCAAGGAAATCGAAAAGACGACCAACCACGACGTAAAAGCGGTGGAGTATTTTATAAAAAACGCTTTTGATCAATTAGGACTCCAAAAATTCAAGGAATTCATCCATTTCGGATTGACATCCCAAGATATCAATAATACGGCGGTACCCCTTTCCGTAAAGGAGGCCATGAACGAAATCTACGTTCCGCAATATCTCGCAGTATTGCATAAGCTGGAGCAATTGGCATCCGAATGGTCCGACGTTCCCATGTTGGCACGTACGCACGGGCAACCGGCCTCCCCTACCCGTTTGGGCAAAGAAATCGACGTTTTCGCGATACGTCTAAAAGAGCAGTTCAATCTTATGAACGACATCCCCAGCGCTGCCAAGTTCGGCGGTGCCACGGGAAATTTCAACGCCCACAACGTGGCATATCCGGATATTGACTGGAAAGCCTTTGGTCAAAAATTCGTGCAAGGGCAATTAGGCTTGCATCACTCCTTTCCCACCACACAGATCGAACATTATGATCATCTGGCAGCCCTGTTCGATACCCTAAAACGTATCAACACCATAATTCTAGATCTGGATCGGGATTTTTGGACGTATGTATCCATGGATTATTTCAAACAGAAAATTAAAAAGGGAGAGGTAGGTTCATCGGCCATGCCACACAAGGTAAACCCCATCGATTTTGAGAATTCCGAGGGAAACCTAGGCATCGCGAATGCTCTTTTCGAACACATGTCCGCCAAGCTTCCCGTTTCACGTTTACAGCGCGACCTGACCGATAGCACGGTTCTGCGGAATGTCGGGGTGCCATTTGCCCATACCCTCATCGCCTTTCAATCCACTTTAAAGGGATTGAACAAACTGTTGCTCAACAGGCCCAAGTTCGAGCAAGATCTTGAAAATAATTGGGCGGTCGTTGCAGAGGCTATCCAAACGATTTTGAGACGAGAGGGTTATCCGAATCCGTATGAGGTCCTAAAAGGGCTGACCCGAACGAACATCAAGATAGATCAAAAATCGATTGCCGGTTTTATCGATACCTTGGAGGTTTCGGAGCGCATCAAAAACGAGCTGAAAGCTATTTCACCCAAGAATTACACGGGTATTTGAATCAGCATTTTTTCAGATTGCATCAATGGAAATAACGGAATGTAAATAGATTAGGCGATATTTGATAAATACACCCTTCATTAAAGAGTACTAAAACACAACCGACCATGGAAGACAAATTTTCGATACAGGACTCAATAGGCAAACTTTGGGACAAAATGGACGGATGGCTCGATGCCATCATTTTGAAACTGCCCAATATCGTATTGGCCATTTTGACCATGGTTCTTTTCTACTTTCTTGCGCGAGGCGTTAGAAATCTCCTCAGAAAATATCTTTTGAAGCATATCGGTCAGGAATCGATACAAAGCATCGTCGGCAAGAGC
>NZ_JBGTHY010000368.1:0-9350 GCF_041745955.1 Pricia sp. | reverse complement strand
TTTAAGCAGCATCCCGATGTACAGATCGTAGCGCTTTGCGATGTGGACGCAAACAACTTGAAAAATGCAGCGGAAGTTTTTCCCGATGCACGAACGTATACCGATTGGCGCGAACTTCTTGAACAGGAGCGTGACCTGATCGACTCGGTCAATGTGACAGTACCGGACCATAACCACTTCGCCATTGCCTATCAGGCGATTCAAAATGGAAAGCATGTGTACTGTCAAAAACCCATGTGCCATGATGTGGCGGAAGTACGCAGGCTTACCGAAGCGTCGATAAAGGCAGGGGTAATAACGCAGCTTGGTACGCAGCATGCCTCGGGCAAAGGTGATCGTTCCGCGGTACAAATGATCAGGGAAGGTGCGATAGGAAAGGTCAAGCATGCATACCTCTGTTCGAACCGTCCCGCGGCGATAGAGACCTACCGGCTCCCAGGCCCCCGCCCGCGTAAAGGACAGGATGTTCCCTCCCATTTGGATTGGGACCTTTGGATAGGCACCGCTCCAATGCGCCTCTATGCCCCCGATATCTATCATCCGACTATATGGCGCGCGTGGCAGGATTTTGGGACGGGGTGGTCCGGGGACATAGGATGTCACATATTTGACGCCGTTTGGAAAGGCCTCGGTCTGAAAGCGCCCAAGTCCGTCGTGGCCGAGGTCCAGGAGTCTTGGCGAGAGTCCTCGGAGCGAAACGGCGATACCTGGCCGCAGGGCGACCACATCACCTGGATGTTCCCCGGCAACGAGCTTACCGAATCGGACGTGCTGCCAGTGGAATGGTTCGACGGGGAGTTTTACCCACCATGGGAGATACAGGCCTTGTTTCCCGGGCAACCGTATCCGGCGGAATCGGCCATGCTTATCGGAACCGAAGGGGCCCTTCTAATACCGCATACCGAAATGCCGGTGCTGTTACCGGAGAATAAATATATGGATTACAAGACCCCAAAATTAGATGACCGAAATCATTACCACCATTTTGTGGATGCCTGTTTGGGCGGTGAAAAAACGGAATCACATTTCGCCCGGTCGGGCCCCATGACTGAAGCCATCCTTTTGGGCACGGTGGCAATACGAATACCCGACACGGTCCTGGAATGGGATCCGATCAAGATGCGGTTTCCCGATCATCGTGAGGCGAATAAATATCTTCGCCGTGAGTATCGCAAAGGCTGGGGAGTGGCCGGATTTTAAAGAATCCTTAAGATCATGTTGTTCAGTAAAGGCAGCCAAACCCTATGCCGTTTAGGACTAAGGAATATAGTATTGCCGATCCCACAGCGGGAACGGAACATTATCCCAACCCTAACACAGAATCCCGGTTATCAAGATGATAGGAAGACATAAAAGAATTATTTTCGCTATTTCGTTTTGCCTTTCGGGTTCGCTGTCTGTTTTGGCACAGAACATCGCCCCGCAGGCTAAAATAAGTGCGTCAACGGAACAATCGGACCATCCTGCATCCAATGTGACGGATGGAATAATCCGAATTCAAGGATTGGGAGAGTGGGCAAGTCAGGGAGACCATAAGGCCTGGGGGTTTTTTGAATTGCCTTGGATTAAATTAGAGTGGCCTAAAAAGCAATCCATTGAGAAAATCATCTTATACGACCGTCTTAGTCCTGAAACTCAAATCGGCAGTGGCACCTTGATTTTTAGCGATGGCAGTAAAATCCACGTATCCGCAATTCCTAATGACGGTTCTCCTAAAATGCTGTCATTTCCCGCCAAGGAAGTGGAATGGGTGCGTTTTGATGTCACCGACGGCGAGGGAGTAGGCATGGGCCTTTCCGAAATCGAGGTCTTTGCCGCACGCGGCCACGATGCCGCCCTACTTACTTGGGTAGATCCTTTTATAGAATCCGCCAAGGGCAGGTACTTTTTCTTTACCCCTGGCGCTAGGCCCATGGGCATGGTAGCCGCAGCACCGTTAACCCGTAACAAGAACCAATACGGGGGCGGTTACAACTACAATTCAACCGAAATACTGGGCTTTGAACAGATTCATGGTTGGTGCCTTTCGGGTATTCAGGTAATGCCGACGACAGGCGAGATCGATCCCACCCAAGGTGCCGAAGGTTGGAAATCGAGCTTTAGCCATGATGACGAAATCGCTATTCCGGGCTACCAACGGGTCTATCTCCTGGACCATCATATGTGGGTAGATTATACCAGTACCGAAAGGACCACGCTCTATCGCTTTAATTTCACGGAAAAGGCGGAGGCCAATATCCTTACCAATTTGGGGGGCTATCTTGGGAATTCGACCATGATCAATGCCGATATTCGGAAGGTGGGACAAACGGCATTTGAAGGCTCTTTTGATTCCTCCGGAAGGTTTTGGGGCGGTCCAGAAAATGTAAAGATTTTTTTTGTCGCAGAGTTCAATAAACCCTTTAAAGCCTTTAACGGTTGGAACGAAAAGGAAATCCTATCGCATATCGAAAACCTCAAGGGAACGCCTGAAATGACACGACGCGACTCGATTGTCTTCCCCAGTGTGACACAGAGTTATTGGAATGCCCCGACAACTGGTGTTTCCGCCCAATATGATGTCGAGGCCGGCGATGAAATACAAATGAAAATTTCCATATCCTACACCTCTATTGAAAATGCCAGAAAGAATTTGGAAGCCGAAACCCCCGATTGGAACTTTGAAAAATATAAGAACAAATCGTTGTCCGTTTGGAACGATAAACTGGGCAAGATCAAGGTAAAGGGCGGCACACACGATCAAATGGTAAAATTCTACACCGATCTCTGGCATGTGTTATTAGGAAGACGAATTTTGAACGATGTAAGTGGCGATTATCCAGATTACACCCAAGGCGAACGCTATGCCAATTTTACCAAGGCCAAACTAAAGGTACGTAAACTTCCTATGGACGCCAACGTCAACGCCAAGTTCAACATGTACAATTTTGATGCCTTGTGGCTTACGCAATGGAACCTGAATATTCTATGGGGACTGGCATGGCCCGAAATCTTGGACGATTTTTCCGCTTCCTTGGTGCAATATTCGAAAAATGGAGGCCTACTCCCTCGAGGAGGCATTGCCGGTGGGTATTCCTATATCATGACAGGCTGCCCGGCGACGAATATGATCACGAGCACATACATGAAAGATTTGATGACCAAGGTCGACCCGCATCAGGCCTTTAAAGAAATGAAACAAAACCACATGCCGGGCGGAATGATGGGCGACACCCCGGAAGAACTTCAATTTTACATTGACCACGGCTGGTGTCCGGGCAACGCCGGGAAAACCATAGAATGGACGTTCCAGGACTGGTCATTGGCCCAAATGGCCAAAAAAATGGGGAAGAAAAAGGCCTACAATTACTTTTTAAATAGATCCGAAGGATGGAAGAACTTATTCAGGTCGTCCCAAAACCTGATTTTTCCAAAGGACAAGAATGGGGAGTGGACAAATGATGACCCACTTAGTAACAATGGATGGATCGAGGCAAATTCTTGGCAAGGAACATGGTCCGTTTCCCATGGTATCGACGGACTTGCCAGATTAATGGGCGGCAATGATGTGTTGTGCGACAAACTGAACCATGCCTTCGAACAGGCAGAACCGGAAGATTTTGTCTTTGGCTACGGTAGCGGTTATGTAAGTTATGCCAATCAACCGGGCTGTTCCAATGCACATGTATTCAATCATGCCGGCAAACCTTGGCTTACCCAATATTGGGTACGGAAGGTCAATGAGCAGGCATATGGATCTACGACGATAGATAAGGGATACGGTGGGCACGATGAAGACCAAGGCCAGATGGGTGGGGTAAGCGCGCTGATGTCTTTGGGGTTGTTCAGTCTCCAAGGAACCAATTCCCTGGAACCTAGATATGAATTGACAAGTCCCGTTTTTGATGAGATTGTTATTACATTGGATAACAGATACTATTCGGGCAAGGAGTTTAAGATTACCACGGTCAACAACTCAGCGGAAAATAGGTACATCCAAAGCGCACAATTGAATAACAGTTCCCTGACAACCTATTGGTTTTCCCACCAGAACTATGAGAAAGGTGGACAATTGGAAATCGTTCTTGGCCCCGAACCCAACAAAAACTGGGGCAAGGAGTAAATATTTCCCCACCTTTTACCCAGGGAAGGGACGGGAACTAATGCCCATCCTACATTCACAGACGTATCGCATGAAGCTGAGATTTCTAGGAAATGAACTTGTTTCGAGTCCAATTGACCAAAGTTAGATGGCATGAAAAAATCAAGTTATTTATTGATGATAACCCTCATCGGCGCCTTGGGCGGGTTACTTTTCGGTTACGATACCGCGGTAATCTCCGGGGCCATCGGCTTTATGGAGACTAAGTTTTCACTTAGTGCCGATATGAAGGGATGGGCCGTTTCCTGTGCCATCGTAGGCTGTATTATCGGGGTAGCCATTGCAGGTTATGTGGCCGATAAAATAGGACGGAAGAAAACCTTGATCATTACCGCCTTTTTGTTCGCCATTTCGGCCATCGGTTGTGCGTTGTCCGAAACCTTTACACAATTGGTCATAGCCCGAATGATAGGTGGAGTCGGTGTTGGGGCGGCATCCATGCTGTCCCCGTTGTACATTTCCGAAATTGCCCCCGCCCATAAGCGGGGGATGTTAGTTTCATTGTATCAATTGGCCATCGTCGTGGGGATCAATATCGTCTTTTTCTTTAATTACATTGTAGCGGGATTGTACGGTGAACAATGGAATGTTGAAATGGGTTGGCGATACATGTTGGGTTCCGAGACCATCCCCGCATTATTGTTCCTGATTGCCCTGTTCTTTGTTCCCGAAAGCCCTAGATGGCTTTCGAAAGAAGGCAGGGATGCCGAGGCACTTGCTATTTTGAGGAAAATAAATTCCGATGAAACGGCAAAAAAGGTACATAATGAAATCAAGCTGGCACTTGGCCACGAAAAGGGGAATTTAAAGGAATTGTTCGCTCCAGGTTTACGGATTGCTATGACTATAGGGATTGTGCTGGCGTTATTTTCCCAGATTACGGGTATCAATGCCATTATGTATTACGCGCCTGAGATTTTAAAAGGAGGGGGGTTCGGGGTCGATTCCGCCCTGATGCAAACCGTTATTATCGGTCTTATCAATACCATTTTTACCTTTGTGGCCATCAAATATATAGATAAGCTGGGCCGTAGAACGCTCTTGTTATGGGGCGTTTCGGGTATGACGCTATGTTTGTTGGGCATTGGGGCGCTGTTCTATCTGGGTATGACAACGGGACCTTGGGTGCTCATTTTAATTTTAGGTTTTGTGGGCTGTTTTGCGACCTCCCTGGGCCCGATTCCATGGGTCTTGATCTCTGAAATATTCCCCACCAAGACCAGGGGTATCGCCATGTCATTGTCGATTATGGTGCTTTGGGTGGGCGTTTGGTTTATTTCCCAGTTCACTCCGGTTCTCTTGGAAAAAATCGGCGGGGCATTCACTTTTTGGCTGTTTATGGTAAATGCCATTATTCTCCTGGTATTTACCTATAAAATGATTCCGGAAACAAAGGGTAAGACCCTGGAAGAAATTGAATTGAGCTGGACAACTGATGATGAATTAAAATGAAAATTACGATGAAAAAAATACTTCTTCTTTTTCTGTTAGGCCTTATTCTTCCACATAAAATATTGGGACAAATAGAGCTGCCAAAAATATTTGCATCCAATATGGTATTGCCTAGGGAAAAGCCGATTCCTATTTTGGGAAAGGCCCATCCCTCGGAATCCTTGGTGATTACTATAAAAAATCAAGTACATACCGTAAAGGCGGATAAAAAAGGAAACTGGAAGGTGATTCTTGATCCAATGTCGGCCGGTGGTCCTTTTGCGCTATCGTTCTCGGGAAAGGAAGCCTTGGTATTGGAAAATGTTTTGATCGGCGACCTATGGCTGTGCGCGGGTCAATCGAACATGCAGTACACCTTGAACATGTTGAATTGCAAAGAACCGGACACTACAAGGATCGCCTACCCGAACCTGCGTTTGTGCTCCATCGGGGTGGGTGCCGATTATTTACCGCAGGATGACGTTACCATGGCCATTTGGGTGGAAACGAATGCGGAGACTATCCGGAATTTTAGCGCAGTAGGCTACTTTTTTGGAAGGGAATTGATCGAAAAACAGGATGTTCCCATCGGCCTGATAAGCAGTAACCTGGGAGCGACGGCCGTCGTGACCTGGATGGGCATGGACGCCCTAAAGAAATTCCCTCAATTTGACGAAGTTACCGATGACATTATAAAGACCGGTAAAGATTATGCGACGCTAAACAAGGAGTTCGAAATCTTTCGCAGGAAATGGGATAACAAATACTACTTAAAAGGCCCTGGGCTTGCCCAAAAATGGTATGCCGATGATTATGATGATTCCGATTGGGGGGAAATCGGTATTCCCGCTTTTTGGGAAGATTTTGGATATACGGACCACGACGGAAGTTTTTGGTTCCGAAAAACCTTTGACCTTGATTCGACGCAATTGGGCAAGGACTTTCCGCTACCTCTAAATCAAATCGACGATTACGATATAACTTGGGTAAATGGCCAAAAGGTCGGGGAAACCTTCGGCAATAGTAATTTCAGGAATTATACGGTGCCCAAGGAGGTACTGCGTGCCAAGGACAATACGCTTACCGTTCGGGTTTTTGACACTGGCGGAAAAGGGGGTATCTATACCAACGCCTTCTGGGGAAATCCCATCTTGAACGGCAAATGGAAATACAAGAAAGGAATATCCATTGATGCCGAAAAATTCCCGGTGCCCAAGGTGCCCAACGGCAGTGTGTTCTCACATCCCTTGTTGTTGTACAATGCGGGCATAGCTCCCTTACACGATTTCCCTATAACCGGTACTATCTGGTATCAGGGTGAATCCAATGAAAATCGAGCTGTGGAATATGAAAAATTGTTAAAGGCCATGATCACTGATTGGCGTGCGAAATGGAACAATCCTGAGATGCCGTTCCTTATCGTTCAGCTGGCCAATTATAGACAGGAAGATTCCATTCCGGGCAATAGTAAATGGGCCGAGATCCGGGAGTCGCAAATGAAGGCGACCCAATTGCATGATGTCGATATCATGACTGCCATTGATATCGGAGAAGCCAATGACATCCATCCGCACAATAAGATGGAAGTGGGCAGAAGACTGGCCTTGTTGGCCATGCATTACGAATACGGGAATCCCATAAAAAAAGGGCCTGCATATAAAAGCCAATCTATAGATGGGAATACGATTAAAATCAAGTTCGAAACCTATGGAAGCGATCTAAAGGGCACCGACAAATTCGGTTACTTGAGAGGTTTTGCCATTGCCGGGCAGGACGGTAAATTTCATTGGGCAAAAGCCGGGCTATCCGGCACTAACGAAGTTACGGTATATTCCGATCAGATTCCGGAACCAAGATTCGTACGCTATGCCTGGTCCGATAATCCCGGTCCCCTGAATTTGTACAATACGGACGGGTTACCAGCCTTTCCATTCCGAACGGATGATTTTGAATTGAGTACGGCGAAGGAAAAATATGTTTACGATCCCCATGCGTTTTGACCCCCCCCTCTTGCATCCGAAGAACCACAGTTTAGCGGTAAGGGAAATACATGGACCGGAGCGAAGCCTTAATTTCCTTCACAAAGAATACCCAATCCCCCATCTACCCGAAACACTTGACCGGTTATCGAACCCGCCATATCACTGCTTAAAAAACCGACTAGGGCAGCGACCTCTTCGGGCGGGCAAATACGTTTGCTTAAATGCATATTGACACATTCCTGATAGACCGCATCCGGATTTTCCATGGTGGCAATCGCATCCCGCAACATAGGGGTGTCGACTGTACCGGGGCAAACGGCCACACATCGTACGCCTGGTGCATAATCCACCGCAATACTGCGGGTCAGGCCCAACATGGCGGTTTTCGACGTGGTATAGGGTGCTACCCTTTCCTGGCTGATAAAAGCCTGTACACTGGAAACATTTACGACCACTCCCTTGCCCTTTTTCTGCATGGATCTGATGGCGAATTTGGCACAGAGGAAGGCACTTTTTAGATTGACGTTCATAACCAAATCCCATTCTTCTTCCGAAGTTTCGGTGACCGTAGAATACCTTTGGATACCCGCATTATTTACAAGAATATCAATTTCCCCAAAAGTGTCTATCCCTTTTTGAACGGCCTGCCCTACTTCCTTAGCTTTCGAAACATCACAGATTAGACCCAGCAATCTTCCGTCCGGGTTTTCAAGTGCATTCAAGGCCTCTTGATCGACATCCAATGCGATAACATGGTCTCCATTGTTCAAAAAATATTCGGTGCAGGCTTTGCCGATCCCTTTGGCGCCTCCGGTTACGATAACATTTCTATTTGACATACTTTTATCCTTTAAATCGTGGTTCTATTTGTCCTATACTATCCGTTTCCATGTCAAAACATCCTCCCGCCAATGGATTCTCTTATTGTTCCTTTTCCGAAAGATTTAATCGGGAAGTAGGTATCGATAGAGTTTTTTCTTCTTCGCCATGTATAGCTTTTATATCTTACATTGAATCAGCGTTTATGATCAATGCGTACAGTTGGTTTTTAAAGAAGTTCGTAATCGCTGTCGGGGTCCTAATTTTAACCAGTTTTTTTTCATAGATTCCGCAGTGGGTTTTTGCGTCCAGTTGTTGGTCCACGGTTCAAGGGCAACGGCATAGGTCTTCCCCCACCAGGGAGCATCTTGGGTGGCAAATCGTTCTTGCCAGTACCATAGGGATTTAAAAATTTCCTTGTCCCATTCAATGGAAAAGGACATGATATCCGTTGCAATTTTATAATACGCATTTTCTTTGAACGCTGTAAGATACGCCAAGTCCGAAAACTTGTCATCAGACACCTTTCGGATATGGGCGGCATTTATCTTTTCGTTATCGGGCCTTGCTACCATGGGCCAGTCCTGTTCCAGACCGGGCTTAAAAATACGGTGTTCCGGCATCCTTTTTTCTGCCACAAACCTAGTGGCCGAAGTTTCAATGGTCGCACCGTCTTTTAAGAAGGGCAGTCCAAAGGCAATATGGTGCCCCCACATCAAATGCAGTTCGGTCTCCGATTCGTTGGTCAAGGTTTCATCGATTTGTAAACTTTTGCTACCTTGTCTTAAGGTCAAGATCTTTTCGATCAAAATAGGGTAACGCAATGGTCTTGTCCATAATTTAAGGATTACTTCGGCAGGGGTGTTTTCGACAATGGCATAGTCCCATGGAATCAGGGAAACTTCCCCATGTTGCCCCAATCGGGCTCCGCGATAATCCATAGGTGGACTGTTCGGTAAAATTTCCTGCCATCCCCC
>NZ_JBGTHY010000367.1:0-2702 GCF_041745955.1 Pricia sp. | reverse complement strand
ATTAAATAGGGAAAATCTTCAATACAATGGCAAAAGAAAAAAAAGAAAAGAACCTTACCGACTATCTGGAAGAAAACCTTCCCGAAGGAAATAAGGGGATGTCCAGACGTGGTTTTTTACGGGGTTCAGGCCTTGCTACCGCCGGTGCGATGGTGGTCTCGAACGGTCTATTCGCCAATAGTGCGGACGATAGCCTGAAAATGCAGGGACCTGACGAAATTCCACTTAAATTAAACATCAACGGACGACCTATACATGTGCTCTCAAGACCCGATGAAACCCTTGTTGATGTACTGCGCGATAGATTGGAACTTACGGGCACCAAATTGGTCTGTGGTCGTGGTGCATGCTCGGGATGTACGGTAATGGTCGATGGGAAACCGGTATGTTCATGCCTGACCTTGGCCATTGAATCGGAAGGCAAGGAAATCACTACCATAGAAGGCATTGCCGACGGCACAAAACTTCATCCGGTACAGGAGGCTTTTATTGAAGAGGATGCATCCATGTGCGGATATTGCACCCCGGGAATGGTCATAAGTTGCGTTGCGCTGTTAAATGGCAATCCCAAACCATCCGATTTGGAAATCAAAAAAGCCGTACGTGGCAATTTATGCCGATGCGGTACCTATCCGCATGTCTTCAAGGCAGCCATGACCGCTAGCAAAAATGTCTAATACTCCCTTAATATTGTATCCAAAATGAAAACACGAAAAGAAAAATTTCCTTACGGCATACCGGGAGTCAACCTTACAGAAATAGAAAGGGAAGTGCCCGTTACCGAGCCGCCTGCATGGCCCATTAATGATAAATTGAAACATGTAGGGAAGAGTACAAAACGCATTGATGCGATTCTTAAGGTTACCGGCGAGGCAAAATATACTGCGGATGTTAAACTACCGGGAATGTTGTACGGGGCCATTTTATATGCACCTGTACCGAAAGCAAAAATCAGATCCATTGACACCTCGGCCGCGGAGAAATACCCTGGGGTACGTGGGGTCCATGTTCTTAAAAATGTATTGGGAGGAGCCGAATCCAAGGAAGGGGATAAAAATAAAAGTTTTCCGGAGATAAAATATGCGGGACAGCCGATAGCCGGTGTGGCCGCCGAAAACGACCAAGTGGCGCAAAAAGCGGTAGGCCTTATCAAGGTGGATTATGAGACGGAACCTTTTGTGATCGATTTGGATGCAGCCCGAAAACCGGATGCTCCCTTGGTGTTCACGGGTTCGGTAGGGCAGGAGGAAACCGGCGGTGGCGGCGGAGCGGCAGAAGGATTAAAACTAGTGGGCAACGTGAGGGGACCTGCTACGGAAAGTTTTTACGGGGGGCCTAAGGGCAATATTGAAAAAGGCTTTTCCGAGGCCGATGTAATCGTCGAGGGCACCTTCCGCACCCAAGTACAGACCCATAGTGCGCTTGAGCCGCACGGTTGTGTGGTAGATTGGAAACCCGATATGATGACCATCTACGCATCCACGCAGTCCACCAAAAGTGTTAGGAACGAATTTGCCACGATTTTTGATATGCCGGAAAGTAAGGTCCGGGTCATCTGCCAATTTATGGGTGGTGGCTTCGGGGCGAAATATGGCGCTGGCAACTTTGGCGTTATCGCGGGCAACCTATCCAAAAAAACGGGCCGACCGGTCAAGACCATGATGACCCGCAAAGGGGAACATTTATGTGTGGGCAATAGGCCCAACAGTTATAATGAAATGCGTATAGGTGCCAAGAAAGATGGCACCCTTACTGCCATAAAACAGGAATCCTATGGAACGGCCGGGGTGGGACTTGGTGCCGGAGTGGGACGCATTGCACAGGGTCTGTATCCCTGCCCCAATTTTCTTTCGGAACAGTATGACGTATTCACCAATGCCGGTCCCGGGGCGGCTTGGCGCGCACCCGGTAATCCGCAGGGCGCCTTTGCGCTGGAACAACTTATAGATGAACTCGCCGAAAAGTTGGATATGGATCCGGCCGCTTATCGGGACATTATCGATAAGAGCGAGGTTCGGAAACAGGAACGAAAAATAGCCATTGAAAAATTTGGATGGTCCAATAGAAAACCCAAGGTAAGTTCCACGGAAAGTATCAAAAAAGGTATGGGAATGGCGCAGGCCACCTGGCCCCGTTTGGTCGATATCGATTCTACGGCTGAAGTCCGCCTGCACAAGGATGGAACTGTGGAAATTCGTTCAGGGGTACAGGATATAGGAACCGGAACACGAACGATATTGGCACAGGTAGTCGCGGAAGAATTGGGACTCGAACCAGAGGACATAGGGGTTCATATCGGGGATACCTATTTTCCCGACGGTCCGGCTTCGGGCGGTAGTAAAGTGACTTCCTCCATCACACCGGCTGCAAGAAACGCCGCTTACAAGGCAAAAAATGAACTTTTTCGACAGGTGGGCATGCAGATGGAAGTCGAGCCGGAAGATCTGGAACTTGTAGACGGCATCATCCAATCCAAAACAGATACCAGTAAAAAAATCTCATTCAAGGATGCCCTTTCGGAGATGCGAACCTCTCAAATTACGGTCACGGCAAGCCGTGAGGATGATTACGGGGGTTTTCAGGTCGGTAAGTCGGTAGCCTTTTCAGATTTGGGTTCGGTGCAGATGGCCGAAGTTTCGGTGGATACGGAAACCGGTTTTGTAAGGGTGGACCGTATCGTTGCGGTACATAGCTGCGGTCGC
>NZ_JBGTHY010000366.1:0-2560 GCF_041745955.1 Pricia sp. | reverse complement strand
GCCGGTATTCGTCGGTGAGCGAAGTGATAAGAGCAGGCCTTAGGTTACTGGAAGAGGAAGAGGCTAAAATAGAGGCACTGCGCAATGCGCTCATAGCGGGGGAGGAAAGTGGTTATGTAGAGGATTTCGATTCCGAGGCTTTCTTGGATGAACTACATAAAAAGCATAATATCCAATGATCTATACCTTATCCCTTCTTGCCAGGAAGGATATATCAAACATTTGGGAATATACCAACGAACACTGGTCATCCGATCAAGCAGACAATTATATCCATGAAATTTTCGATGCTATCGGGAAACTATGTAAACACCCTCATTCCGGTGTGGATTACTCAATAGTACGAGAAGGGTATCGAGGAATAAAGGTCAAATCCCATATTGTGTTCTATCGTATTGGGAAAGGAAACGAACTCATAATCGTCAGAGTGTTGCACCAAAAGATGGATATCAAAAGTAGATTAGGTAAATAGCAAAGTTCAAATAAAGGATTAAATTATGCTTATAGAAATCAATCCAAAAATACCAATGCGCAGTAAGGCGACTACAAAGGATTTTTATTTACACCGATTGGGTTTCGAAGAGCTCGGAAGCACAGACTATGATGATTACTTAATGTTGAAAAAGGATAAGATTGAGATTCATTTTTTTTATTTCAAGGCACTTGATCCAAAACAAAATTATGGGCAGGTATACATAAGGGTCAATGATATCGACAGTTATTATCAAGAGCTATTAAATAAGGGCACGACCATTCATCCTAACGGACATCTTCAGGTGAAGTCATGGGGGCAAAAAGAATTTTCCGTTCTTGACCCGGATAATAACCTGCTAACCTTTGGAGAAAGCATTTAAATGAAGGTCAAGTTTTAAATAAACAACAGCCTTTTTCAACGCTAGAATATGACAATCAAGGATTTCGAACATTTCAACGGGAAACATTGCGAAACTACCGCTACCGGAAGCCTATTAAGGCAAGTCGGTATCGAGCTATCCGAGCCCATGCTGTTCGGTCTGGGCGAAGGGCTTGGATTTATCTTTTGGAAAATGAAGACCATGGCCTTTCCGTTTATCGGAGGTCGGGTCAAAACGGACATATTGACCGATAATATTTGTAGAAACCTAAATCTACGATTGGAAATCCAAGAAACATCCTCAACAACGAAAGCTTGGGACAATGTAACGAAACACATCGACCAAGGCAAAGCGGTCGGATTGAAATTGGACTGTTATTATCTGGACTATTTCTCGAGCAAATTCCATTTCGCCGGTCACTATGTGGCCTTATATGGCTACGATGAAGAATTTGCCTATTTGATCGATACCCGCCAACAGGGCGGGAAAGTCAGAACCACCTTGAAAAGCCTAGAGTTGGCACGCAGTGAGAAAGGGCCGATGTCCTCGCCCAATAGGATTTTTACCATTACCAAAAACGGGAAAATGACCGACCTAACAAAAGCGGTCAGAACCGCGATTAAAAATAACGCAACGGAATTCCTGAACCCGCCAATAAAGAACATAGGTTACAAAGGTATCCTGAAGACTAGTTCCGAAATAAAGAAATGGTTCAAGACCACTAAGGATGTGAAGGGCGATTTCCAGACTTCTGCAATGTTAATGGAAAGGGCGGGAACCGGAGGGTCGTTGTTCAGAAACCTGTATCGGGATTTCCTGAAAGAAACCTCCGAAATGTTGAATTTGCCAGAAATTAGGGATGCGTACAGGGACTATTCAAATATTGCCGGGCAATGGAAAAATATATCTGACCTGTTTTATGAAGTCGGCGAAACCAATGACATCAGGTATGTTAATAAAGCTTCTGAAATGTTGATTGAACTGTCCGAAAAAGAACGGATTGTTATGGCTAAACTGGAAAAAGTCTGTACTTAGAATATATTATCGTAAAGTTCAAATAAACGATAAAATCTATCGTATTTTAATCAAATGGGTACATTACGCAGTCTTGGCACTGTTGGCCTTTTTAGAAAAAGTAAGTTCCTTTTCGACCCTAGTGTCGATACGCTTATACAAACGTGCCACCTCGGTAGTAGATTCCAAGAAAACCTCTTCGGCAATACCATCAACGGTGCCGGTTATTTCTACTGCATCTAACCTTGCTGTCCCATCTGCGGTCCGGGCCTGTGCGGTAACCCCGATAAAAAGAACAAAGATTAAAGTTGCGATAGTTCTCATGACCTGCGTTTTTAAATAAATAAAACGCCGTAATTTGTATCGAACAGGGTCGTGAATCGATGAACAACTCATGATTTTCGGTAATCCGCATACAGTCGGTCAAATGGGCAAAAAGTATCGTTGGACGGTTTGCCTTTAAAAAACGCCTTACCGAAATAACCTGCCTTTTGACCGATTCCAATTGGACATATTTTAGTATCTTCAATGAAAGTTCAACTAAACGATACTATCATGGATATAAAGGAAATAAAAAAAATGCCGGTGGCCACGCGAATCTTGATCGCCCAGGACATTTGGGACTCGATCGAGGATAAAGACGGTATAGAGCTGACCGATGAGATCAAGGCAGAACTTGATAGCCGTATCGA
>NZ_JBGTHY010000365.1:0-4502 GCF_041745955.1 Pricia sp. | reverse complement strand
TCAAATACTCTTTCTTGAATTTACTGTCATCGATATAGGCATCAATATTTTCGAGTAAATTCTGGTAACCATATACGATTTCTAACATTTTAGTATATTATTTCATAAATTATAAGACTAATATACTTAATAAATTGGATTCATCCCTGAACCATAGTAAAAAAAACATCGTTTGATTGAACTTTCATTGAAGATACTAAAATATGTTCAATGTACTTGCCCCTTAATAAGAGGTGGACCCGATAAACGGTGTGGAAAATATTGCCCTATTCGATAATAACTGTTGGGTATTTGATTTTTGCAGATGGGAAGTTATGCTTCGGGATTCGGACCCTTTTCATCCGATTATTTTATTGAACCCCAAAATCTACGGTCATTGGACACGGTCAAAGGGCCAATTGTTTCGGTAAAGTGTTTTTAAGGGGGAATCCGTTCAACGATAGTTTTTCGCCATTTGACCGAGTGAATGCAGATTACCGAAAATCATTTGTCGTTCAACGATTTACGGCCCTGTTCGATACGGGGTACGGCGTTCTATTTATATAAAAACGCATGTCATGAAAACTATCGCTACCTTAATTTTCGTTCTTTTTATCGGGGCAATCGCACAGGCCCAGACCGCAAATCCAACAGTAAGGGCAGATGTAGTAGAAATGACCGGCTCCGTTGAAAGTATCTCTGAAGAAGTTACTTTGGAATCCATTACCGAGGTAGCTCGTTTGTACAAGCGTACCGGCACCAGGGTCAAAAAAGAACTTACTTTTTCTACCAAGGCCGACCGCGCCAAAACGGTCTGATGTACCCATTAAAATGAAATACGATAGATCTTACCTTTATTTGAACTTTTATTTGATTATGTTCTTTGTCAGGTGGAGTTTTTATTTTTTTCAATCCAATCCATTCATGTTTAATATCCTTCATCAACAAAGCATTATCAAACTTTACGGAGCCTTTAGGAAAATTATTTTCATTTTTAAAAAACTTGATTTTACATTTTCAACTTCTAATAGTGATGCCTTCCAGTTATAGGCTTTCAATTCAACTGCAAGATTTCCAAATTCACTTCCATCGTTCCAAGTATCAGTTTCTTTAGCCTTGATCGATAAAGATGTATTGTCGCCACTTATAAAACTGGCGTCGTAATTCCCTCCTTTTTCCTTTATCGTGAAATCTGCCAAATGATGAATTCCTGTATTTGTTGGCGAACGCCACTACCCTCGGCCTCTGCTTTATGCAGTATCCGCACCGAGTGGCCCATACATCCATGAAAACGACACCATTCGTTTCGCTGAAATCGAACCTGCTGCCCGATCTGTCAACGGCCTCAGGGGCATATACCTCTTTTGCGTTTTAGTCGGTAATAATTTCAACCTCTTTTGGAACGATAAATAATATCGCGCATCCTGTGCTAGTTTTACAGAATGTTTAAACGTGGGCGGTGTATATAAATAGTCGCCCTTTGCCAATTTATGTTCGTCAAAGTATGCTTCGCCTTCCATTACAAAGGCCTCTTCGCCTGCGGGATGATCATGGTAGGGATATGACGCTCCGGCCTCAAATTTCAGCAAAAATGTCGGTGCCCTTTTGGTTTCTTTGTCGTAACGTAAAACCTTGACAAAAATCCCTTTGGTTTCCGCTCCGTTCTCTTCCAATGGTTTCCAATCCATTGTTCTGCTGTTTGTAATGTAATTTTTAATGTTGATATCCATACTTCCTATTTCGAAAATTGATTCATATGTCCTTCATAACCTGTTTTTTCCTTCCACCATTCTGTGCAAGGAATCCGAATATAATGACGGATTACTTTTTAGGTGCTGTTTGAGAATCGGACTTTTTCCCAGGGCGCTTTTTGTAAACCGGAAAAGGGAATCAAGATTTTCTTTTCCAAAACTATCCTTAAGTACGGATATCTGTTCCAGATAGTTGAGATAGATCTCTGCAATACTGACCACGCGGCTATAGTTTTTATCATCTGGAGAGATCTTCTCGTTATCAAAAAAACACTTTCTCAAATGCGGATACTGAATGAGATAGCCTCGTAGTGTTTCTGCCTGACCATAAATGGCAGCGTGTGTGTTCATAAAACTAATGTATTTTGGGACACCGCACAATAAAGCATTGTGCAATTAATCCCACATTTAATTGGACTTTCTAAAACAGGGGTTTCGTTTACGTTTGAGGGCCGTTTAAATTTGCTCGGTTCAGTTTGTCTTAAATTAGGCTAAATGGCAGCTGGTGACAGCTACCCTTCCACTGGACCCCAAATAGGCAATTTTACTCGCCTAACTCAATTTTCATTCTGTTCTCAAATAAAAACACCCCGTTTTTATTGGCAATTATAATATCGGGCCTCTCATCCTTGTCCATATCGGCCACGGCAATATTCAGCCCTGCACCGGAATCGGAATCGATCAAGTGCTCCTTAAAATAGGGGGCTTTCTCGGGCGTGAACTCTATCCAGAACAGATATGGGGTATCCGCATCCCCGGCATCATTGCCATTATGTGCCAAAAAACGCTTTCCGGTAATATAGTCAGAACGGCCGTCGCCATCAAGGTCTGCCATAATCGAGGCATGTGTCTGTGCCGTGGTGTTCGAAATCAAGTGGGTGATAAAGTTTTGGCCTTCTCCCTGTTCGTGCCACCAAACACCCAATTGGTGGGCCGAAGCACTTACAACGTCCCTTTTGCCATCGCCATTGACATCGAGCACCTGCATATGGGAACAAGGTTCACCCAAATCGGCTTTGTGAAATTCCCAATTTCCGGATCTTAGATCGGAGGTGCCCTTGAACCAACCTTCGGTTACGACCACATCATTTAGTCCATCCCCATCGACATCACCAAAACCGATACCATGGGAGTATTGCTCCGTTCCAGGTACGTTTTCCCCACTTAAAGGAAAACGCTTCCATTCGGTCTCTCCGGGTTTTGTGGGCGCCTGTAGCCAGATAATCTGTTTTTTGTTCACATCCCCACTAAGAATATCCAGCCTGCCGTCGCCATCAACATCTATGAAGCCCGGTGATTCATTGGAGATGCCGGTAGAATCGGCTATAATGTGCTTTGACCAGTGGCCGGGCCTATTTTTGGGATTTTCGAACCAGAAGCCCGCTTTCCCAGGGTAGTCGACAATGACGACATCGTCCCAACCATCCAGGTTTACGTCCATCCCCAAGTTGAGAAAGGATTCGCTGTATTCCTTCCGTGGGTCAAAGTTTCGGGAAGGGGCCATTTCATGACGCTTCCATGAAGGGGCCTCGAACCAATAGTACCCCGCAACGACATCCATTTGCCCATCTTTGTTAAGATCGGCCGCGGCTACGCCTTCCGAAATAAAATCTCGTGTAATCACCGTTTTTTTAAAATCCTCGGAGGTTTCCGATTGCGCGCTTATGGCTTGTGGGAAGAATAGTATGAACACCATACAGCATAAGATCAACACGCCATTATACGTTTTTTGTTTCATCTTTTCGAATTTTCCATCGCTTCTATTTAGTCAAAAGCGAATCTATCAGTTTTTGGTTATACATACCGTCGTCCCTGTTACTTCTTTGGCCCAAACGTTCTTTGGAAGCTTCAAGTGATCTTTTGGCTGTTGGTGTATTTATTTCGCCCACTCGGCGAATCATATAAGGCAAAAAATCGGGGATTTTTGTTCTTTCCGCCATTTTCAAGGCACGCTCGGCATCCAAAACAGCAAGCGGTTCGGCGGCGTACCATTGCATCAAGGGTAGGTTATGGTCGCCGGCATCTTCGGATCGCTGCACCAGGCCTTCCAAGACCCCCCATCGTTTTTCCGGTTCCAGACGTAGAATACCTGAGGTCAAATAGAGCCGTACCAGGGCGGAATCATCGGTTTCGGCCATAGCTTCAAATTTCCGAAGGGTTTCCGGTGCGACCTTTTTATCTTCCGTTAAAAGTTGAATTGCCCAACTTCTCATGTATTCGTCCGAATGGTCAAGCAGTTTCCTGAGTTCGGCTTCAGAAAGGCCTTTTGTCACATGAAGTGTCCAGAGCGCCCTTAGTTTACTTGTTATATCGGGGTTGTCCGTTACTATTTTCTTCAGTGCTCTGTGCACTTCAGGGTCGGGCCCGCGTTCTTGCAAAATCGTTCGGGCCTGGCGCACGTACCATTCGTTTTCGTGCAATTGATAATTTACAAGGTCCATATCAGTCGCTTCGTACAGGTTCACCTGTACCCATTTATCATCTTTGTGCGCAATCTTAAAGATACGGCCCAAAGTCTTGTCGTGTACCTCGGGGTTGGGACTATGGCATTGGTTCTGGTCATACCAGTCTATGGCAAATAACGACCCGCTGGGACCGTACTTAAAATTCAGCCATTGTGACCACGAATCGTTCATGACCAAAAAATCGTCACGGTGGTAAGCGATGTAGCCCGAGCCCGAACGTGTGAGCTCATCGTTGTTCAGCCTTGCCCCGTTGATATTGTTCATGAAAATGGTATTGTGATATTCTTTGGGCCATGTATCGCCCCCC
>NZ_JBGTHY010000364.1:0-12807 GCF_041745955.1 Pricia sp. | reverse complement strand
TTTTTAAGGCTTTACACGACACTGTCATCCAAGAGTTCAAGGTTTCATAGACTTTTCTTCGGCCCTTATCGACAAGTCCATCGGAATATCCGGCATGCTGAACAAGAAGGATCGGGGTTTGCGGATGTTTTTTCCGAAGGGATAAAACACTCTCCCGAATGCGTTTTTGGATGTCTTCTTTCGTCCGTTTTTCGTTCGGGGAAAGATTGGGCAGGCAATCGAGTACAAAGACCGAAGCATCAATCTCGTTGATAAGGGCAATGACTTCCGGTTCCAATCTTCCGTTACCGGAAAACCCCAAGTTAACGACCGGATAGTTTAGTTTTCGCGAAAGAATGTTTGTCCACGCCATACCGGGGCGAGAGGCACAAGCACCTTGAGCGATCGAGGTGCCATATACGACCACAGGTTTTTCGGGCCTTGGCGAGAGAAACCCGAACGAACTTCCATCATTTACACCGACCCGAAGATTTTTGATAGTGTTGTAGAGCGGAAAAAGGAGTTGGTGTTCGTGAGTTCCTTGAGGCAATGCGTTGAGACTAAATGAATACCGAATAGTATCATTAAATGCACGGTCTCCCCTTGCCCAAAGCCATTCATCCCCATTGTTGACGTAAAGGTCGACACCACTGACCCCGGTAGCCGGCATATGATCCATATCCAAATCGCCGCCGACCTGATACTGAACGATAATGTTGTCCGAATCCGTTTCAAACCTGACGCCTAATCCGGCAGAACTTCTCGAGAGGTTCCAAACGGCATCGCGCACCGTATTTTCGGCCTTGTCGGGCAGCCGGTTAAACCCAATATTCTCCCAGCCCTGGCCTTCAAATCGGTGTAAAGAATCCGATACGGTATACCAGAGGTAACTATCCTTTTTTTGGGCGGAAACCAGGGTGGATATAATTAAAATCAGAACGCATAAAACTTTGCTTTTGTCGGTCATAATTTTGGACTTTATTTTCTTGTTAAGCCGTAGATGCTTTGGAAGGTCTTAATCGGGAATTTGAAGATATGCAAAAAAACGTATTTTGCAAGGCCACGGTTGACCTAAGAATATTTTCTTTACATTAGAGCCATAAAGTCTTAGGCGTGTGTTGTTCCAATTTTCACTTTTAAACCCAACCTTTCAACCTATAACGTGTAACCAGCAACCTCCTTTCCATGTCACAACTGGCTTCTAATGTCTCAAAACGCTTGTTTTCCCTGGATGTCTTTAGGGGATTGACCATGTTTCTGCTAATCGCCGAAGCAGCCGGCTTTCACCACAATTTTGGGGAACTTACCGATGGCACCGTTTTTTCCGGACTTGCCCTTCAATTGGAACACCACCCATGGAACGGACTCCGGTTTTGGGACCTTATCCAACCCTTCTTTATGTTTATCGTCGGGGTCGCCATGCCGTTTTCGTTGCGCAAGCGTCTGGCGTCCGGAAGCCGAGGCACGGTCACCAAACACATTTTGAGAAGGTGTTTCTTGTTGTTCGCTTTCGGGGTTTTGTTGCACTGTGTTTATAGCCATGCCTTGGTCTGGGAACTTTGGAACGTGCTGGTGCAACTAGCCTTTACTATCTTGATTGCCTACGCTATCATGCAACTCCCCAACAAAATACAGATCGGTATATCACTCGTCCTATTGGTTCTTACGGAAATTCTTTACCGCGCGTATAATCCTGATACACCCTATGCACGAGACCACAATAGTTTTGGTGCCTATGTCGATATGCTCGTCATGGGTAAGGTAAATGACGGCTATTGGGTCTTCGTCAATTTTATCCCTACTGCCGCGCATACGATTTGGGGCGTGGTCTGTGGCAGAATATTATTATCCAATGTACCCGCAAAGGAAAAGTTGAAGCCGTTTATCATTTGGGGCAGTGCTGCCTTGATTTTGGGCTTTGCCATGGATTGGCTTACTATTACGCCTATCATCAAACGTATCGCCACCTCATCGTTTACCTTGGCCTCCGGCGGTCTCACCATTCTGACCCTGACCCTTTTTTATTGGGCGATTGACGTTAAAGGCAAAAGCCCCGACTGGCTCCGGATTTTCTCCGTGGTCGGAACAAATTCCATTTTCATCTATCTTTTTGCGGAAACCGTAGGTGTACAGTGGTTCCGCGGTTTTGGGATGATTTGGACGGAAGGCCTTCTCGGGCCGTTAGGGCTATCAGAACAAGCAATCGCCGTGTTGAATGCCTTGTTGGTGCTGTTTATCTTTTGGTATATTACGTATTTTTTGGATAAGCATAAAGTGTATTTTAAGGTTTAAGAATGTAAGAATTAAGAATGTCATAAAAGGACGCAAGACTAAAAAAAGGAGGAAATGAACACGTATATAGTTCTATCGGTAAAGGCATTTGGCATTGTACTCTTGCTCTTAGTATTCCAGCAATGTGGCGGTCAAAAGACAGCTGCGACCGATGATGGTTGGGTCTCGCTATTCAACGGCAAAAACTTGGACGGGTGGACAACAAAAATTCACCATTACGAAACGGGGGACAATTATGGCGATACGTTTCGGGTCGAGGATAGAATGATCAAGGTACGCTATGACAAGTATGAAGGCTATTTTAACGACCGGTTCGGGCACCTGTACTTTGACACTCCCTATTCAAATTACCATCTTTCGATGGAATATCGCTTTGTGGGCGAACTGCATCCCGGAGCGCCATCGTATACCTTAAAAAATAGCGGCATAATGTTCCACTCCCAAGACCCGCGCACCATGCCCAAGGAGCAGAACTGGCCAATTTCCGTAGAAATGCAGTTTTTGGCGGGCATCACCGAGGGTGAAGAACGGCCAACCGGCAATATGTGCTCTCCGGGCACCGAAATAATCTACGAAGGGGAAATCTATCCCGGGCACTGCCTTAACGCGACTTCCGAAACGTTCTTTGGCGACCAATGGGTCAAGGCCGAGCTGATCGTTCGAGGGGATTCTTTGGTGACCCATATCATAAACGGTAAAAAAGTACTGGAATACACCAAGCCCCAAATCGGCGGCGGGGTAGTGGAAGGCTTTGACCCGAAAACAAAGAAAGATGGCCAGTTGTTAAAGGAAGGGTTTATTGCCCTGCAGAGCGAGGGGCAGCCCATTGATTTTAGGGATGTTAAGATTAGACAACTTACCCAGAATGAAAAGCTGAAAAGCAACGAATAGAGAAATGTATTTTTGCCGGTAAGAGGCGCAAAGTTTGCAAGGCATGTAAATTTCGTGTTTCTTAGCGCCTCTTGCGGTTAATTTGGATTATACCAAATCTTCCGGATATTTGCCTGCCGTAGTCCATCCCCCGTCTACCGGAATGGTCTGTCCGTTAATGTGCGAGGCTTCGTCGGAAAGCAGAAAGAGGCAGGTTTTGGCGATATCCTCAGGTTGGCCGACCCTTCGGTTGGGATTCAGTTTGCCCCAAATGCCTTCATAATCGGGCTGCTCTTCCGCCGTACGTTCCGTCAGGGTTGCGCCGGGCGCAATGGCGTTCACGGTTATATCATATTGCCCCAGCTCATAGGCCAGGTTTTGCGCAAACATTCTTAGGGCCGCTTTGGTCATTCCATAAGCGGAGAGCTGATGATAGGCTCGAATCCCGACTTGTGACGACATCATTACCATTCGGCCTCCATTGCCTTGTGCAATCATTTCCTTGGCGGCCCGTTGCGCCAAAAAAAAGGCGCCCTGTAGATTCAGCTGCATTAATTGTTGAAAGGATTCCTGTGTGAATGCCAAAAAATCGCCGAACAAGGTGATGCCCGCATTGGGAACAACGAAATCGATCTGTCCAAACCGTTGGAGTGCAAAATCGACCATTTTGTTGATTGTAGGAACATTGCCGGCGTCCCCTACGAAGGAGAGACAGCTTCCTATTTTTTTCTCATCCAAAACCTTTGCGGCCTTGTCGGCCAGTTCCCTGTCGATATCATTGAGCACGACATTTGCGCCCGCCATGGTCAGCAATTCGCAAATAGCATAACCGATGCCCTCTCCGGCACCGGTCACGATGGCGGTTTTGTCCTTTATACCTGAGTACAGCATGCGTTTTTCCTTAATCTTAGGGTTATTGTCTTATAGAAAGCGTTGAGTAGGGGTCTACCGACAAAAGGGGTTATTTCAATATCCCAAAATACTTCCCTTCATCCCCCAACAACCCGGTAGCCGCCAAAATCGCCTCGTCGTTCTTTAGGTAATAGTCGTATAAGCCTTCCCGATAGAAGTAGCGTTTTACGATTTCGTCCTCTAACTTCTGTTGGATTTCTTTTTGGAAATCCTCCAAAGCGGCGACCTTACTTTTTTCGATATCCAGCAACAAGGTCTTAAAATCGTTTTCGATGGCATCGTTAAAAATAACCTCTTCGCGATCGGTCATCGCCTTTTTAAGCACTTTTTCAGTCTCTGTCTCATACGAGAAATCGCTTTTGGAAACGTAGGTTTTAAAGTCTTGGTAATCGCTTTCCGAGAATGTAAAGCTATCAAGGTCTTGCATCTTATGGGTGTAATAATATTTCGTGGCGTAATCAAAAACGATATGGTTGTTAAGCAAAGCCATAGTCAACTCGTTCGCTTTGGCCGAGGTAATTTCGATATCCGGCAGTACGCCGCCGCCGTCCTGAACCTTTCGGCCGTTGCGGGTGGTAAAGTCGTTGAAAGTAGTCATTTTTACGGCATTTCCATCCTCGTCACGGTGCCAATAATCCAAGGATTGGATACATCTCCCAGACGGAGTGTAGTACCGGCTGATGGTCACTTTAAGCTGGGTGCCGTAGGTCAGTTTTAGGGGGCGTTGCACCAGTCCCTTCCCATAACTGCGGGCGCCCATGATTACGGCGCGATCTAGGTCTTGGAGTCCGCCAGAAACGATTTCGCTGGCAGAGGCACTGTTGCCATTGACCAAAATAACTAAGGGTATTTCGGTATCCACAGGGCTGTTCCTGGTCCGGTACTCGCTATTGAACTTTTTGACCTTCGATTTGGTGGTAACAATCAATTCGCCCTTGTCCACAAAAAGATTGGTTACGTTGATGGCTTCGGATAACAAGCCCCCGGGATTGTCCCTAAGGTCTAGAATAATCTTTTCAGCTCCTTTGCCCTTAAGGTCGACCAAAGCGTCTTTTGTTTGGCCCGAGGCCTTTGCATTGAATTTCGAGAGAACGATATAGCCCGTTTTATCGCCGATCATTTGGTAAAAGGGTACGGCATCGACCTCTACCGCCCCTCGGGTTATCGTAGTTGTTTTGGTATCGCCCTGACGTATATAGGTAACATCGACCGAAGTATCGTTGGCCCCTTTCAACAATTCACTAGCGTTGTCCTTAAAATCGGAAACCTTGATATCGCCGATTTTTAGGATTTCATCGCCGGCTTTTAATCCCGCTTTGTCGGCTGGGTAGTCTTTATAAGGCTCAACAATCAATAACTTGTCCTCGAACGAGCGTACTAAGGCCCCGATACCGGAGTATTCGCCCGCATTGTTGATGCGGTAGGTCTCGACATCCTGTTCATTGAGGAAAGTGGTATATGGATCCAAATCTTCGAGCATGTTCTTGATGGCGGTATCCATCAGCTCGGCGGGGTTGGTCTTGTCGACGTAGTTCATGTTCAGCTCTTTGAACAAGGTGGTAAAGATCTCGATCTGTTTGGCAATTTCGAAAAAGTCGCTTTTAACGAAGCTGCTGCCCGCCAGAAATAAGGTAACCGCCAGTACCGGGATCAGGATTCGTTTTTTGAGTATCGTTTTCATTGGATCAATTTTTTGAGGGAATATTTTAGCAATGCTATTTGGGCTTCACTTGAATCGGGAACCTGCAATTTTTTAACCTCGAACTAAAAGACGGCCAACTGCTATCGGCTACCGCTATTCATGTCGCAAATTCTTTTCGAAAATAGCGCAAGCACCCCGTTCATTGCCTTTTCAATTTCAAGGTAAGTGGGCATCTCCCTCCCAAGATATAAAAATAGAAACGTAAAAGTGGCTTCGCTATTGTTAAATACCTGATGTTTGTTCAGGCGGTAGGCTTCTCGAAGCAGTCTTTTGATACGATTGCGCTTAACGGCACTTTTAAAGTTCTTTTTGGGTACGGCTACCCCGGCCTGGATTTTTACGCCTTTAGGGAGTTCGGTGTCCAGATAGATAAGTTTGATGGGATAATTGGACGCCGATTTCCCTTGGGCAAAAAGCTGGTCTATTAGCTTTCTACTTTTTAATTTTTCCTTTTTGGGATAGGTGGTGTCCATGGCGCTAAGGGGTCGGAGCCTGCCACACATTATCATCCTGCTTGATATCGGCCATGAGCTGTGAGGGGTCTATCACGACCGCCTTGATGCTTTCTATGGGCTTATCGATCGTAAAATCGTAGGTGGGAAAAGCCCACGGCCAATCCTTTAATACCGTACGGTTTATTTGTGGGTAGGGATTATCCTTCTCACCGCGCATCATGCGAAGCGGGGCATAAAATGTTTCTTTCGTATCATCCATATAGATGACAAGAACATCCAGCGGCATCGGCATTAACCCGTTACGCACTAAGCTAATTTTGGTTTTATCGCCGTCTGTAACGACTTCCTTGATGCCATAGTCGATGGTGTTCGTGGTCCGGGTCCAATCCGTAAGGTACCAATCGAGTTGGATACCGGAGACTTTTTCGGCAGTTCTTTTGATATCATTTGGGACGGGGTGTTTGAACTTAAAATCCCCATAATACTTGCGCAGGGTTTGCATAAGCTCGTCCTGTCCGATAATATAACCCAATTGGGAGAGGAAAACAGAGCCCTTGCTATAAGCGGCAATACCGTAGGCGTAATTGACATCATAGCGGTCGGCGTGGGTGGTCTGCGGTTGTTCAAGTCCTGAATTGACCAGCTTGTAATACCCTTTATAGCTGTTTTCGAACGGATTTTCCTTGCCTTCTTCCATAACTTGGTTCATGGCCAAGCTTGAAATGAAGGTGGTAAAGCCTTCGTCCATCCATTCATGTTTCGATTCGTTGGTGGCCAACACATGCTGGAACCAGGAGTGTGCCATCTCATGGGCGGTTACTCCCACAAGGCTACCCAAGTTTCTGCCTCCCGTAATCAAGGTGCCCATCGCGTATTCCATACCCCCGTCGCCACCGTGTATCACGGAGTATTGGTCATATGGATACTCACCGAGATTTTTATTGAAAAACTGCATCAGTTCGGCCGTTTTTGGCTGTAATTTTTTCCAGTTCCCAATGATTTCACTGTCATTTTTATATAAGAAATGCAACATAGGCCCATTTTCGACCTGTAGGGTATCGTGAAGATAGTCGGGATCGGCGGCCCACATAAAGTCATGAACCATAGGCGCATTGAAATGCCAGGTCAACGTCTTTCCTTTTTGCCGTCTGACTTTCGTTCCCGGTGTCTCGTAACCGTGACCAATTTCCTGCGGGTTTTGCAAATAGCCACTTCCGCCGACCACGTACTCCTTATCGAGGGTCAGTTTTACATCGAAATCGCCCCAAACCCCGTGGAATTCACGGGCGATATAGGGGTCGGCATGCCAACCCTCAAAATCATATTCGGCCAATTTAGGATACCATTGGCTCATGGATAACGCGACACCTTCCTCACTGTTACGACCAGCGCGACGGATTTGAAGCGGCACCTGCCCACGGAACACCATATCGAAAGTCGTTTTGCCCCCGGGCGGCAGAGGGGTTGTCAAATCTACCGTAAGAACGGTGCTTTCCTCCTTAAAATCTACCTTTTGTCCGTCCTGCAAAAGGGATGAAGGATGCAAATATCCGATTTCATTGTCCGATAAAGAAGCAATCCTACTTTTTCCATCCTCGGTCATCATTCGTTTATCGGGATCCTTGATGTTCTGCAACCGGATGTCCATCTCGCTACCGGGTTGAAAGGCGTTGAAATAGAGATGGTAGAACACGCGGTTCAGGGTATCGGGGGAATTGTTGGTATAGACCAGTTTTTGGGTGCCCGTGTATTGGTAGTTCTCTACGTTAATGGTCACCTCCATGGTGTAATCGACATGCTGTTGCCAATAGGAAGTATTGTTCTGGGCATGGGAAAACGTTGTAACTCCGATTAAGACGGACAATAATTTGAAAACCCTCATTTCAATACGGTATGATTTTTAATACGTGTCAATGGTTATACGCCTTATGCATTTTTATAGCGCATGGCACAAGGCGATCAGCGTAAAGCGGATTATAATGTAATCTCTCCTGCAGCCACTTTGCTGGCCATAATCAGGGCATTATACGCATTTGCTATCTTGCCCGATTTGGAGATTTGATTCAATGTCGCCGTTTGGGCAGTATCGCCCCCCAAAATAACTTTCGCTTTTGGTGCAAGGCCCGATTCCATAATTATATGTTTTACCTGTGGGGCGGTCAATTTGGGATAATAAGAACGTATCAGCGCCGCGACTCCTGCCACTGCGGGCGCCGCCATTGATGTTCCACCGTTGAACTCGTATTCGTTGCCGGGCACGGAGGAATAGATTTCGCCGCCGGGCGCAAAAATATCAACGTTGTTATTTCCATAATTGGAGAAGGCTGCCACCATTTCCGAGCCGTAGTTCGGGGTCAGTGCGCCGACCTCGATAACATTATCGGCAATCTCGGTACTTGAGTCTTTGTTGTCGTTCGGATAGTTCAAGTTGTCCGGATTGTCAAGGTCGAGACCCTCGTTTCCCGCGGCATGCACGAAGAGTACATCATTGTCCGCCGCATACCTGATGGCATCGTATACCCATGCTGCATTTGGTGAAAAGGCTTTTCCAAAACTACCGTTGATGATCTTGGCACCGTTGTCGACCGCGTAGCGAATGCCCAAGGCAATATCCTTATCGTACTCATCTCCGTTGGGAACGGCACGAATACTCATGATTTCTACGTTGTTGGCCACCCCGTTCGCCCCTTTGCCGTTGTTGCGTTCGGCAGCTATGATGCCCGCAACATGGGTTCCATGGTCTTCGCCATCGGCACGGCTCTGCGGATTTCCGTCGCCATACCCTAAATCTTTTAGATCATATGGATCGTCGCCGACTTTATTTCTCCCATCAAAATCGACATTGTAGTTGTAGTCAACTTGATCGGAAAAATGGGCGATGCCTTTGTCCATTTGTACCAAAACTTCGTCAACACTTTCCTCACCGGACAGTATCTGGGTCAGGATCCCTACATGCTGTTGCATGGCCGCATCCTTGGGCTTGATGCCCGCAAGGTCTTTTTTGGTGTAGGAATCCTTGCCCAATTCTTTTTTGACGGCGGTATCGGCATTTTTTACCGCTTGCTGTATTTGTTGGTATTGCTGCTTCTGCTGTTGGGCCTCGGCGTATTTTTTATCTATCAGGGCCTTGGCCTTGGCCTGGATAGCGGCATCGCCCAATCTTAGCTTCAAGATGCGGGCCGCTTCCAATTGTTCGTTGTACGAATCGCCCAAAAAGTTATAGCCGTGGATGTCGTCAATGTAGCCATTATTGTCATCGTCTTTTTGATTGCCGGGTTTCTCGCCCTTATTCGTCCAAAGTACGCCGTCAAGGTCCTCATGCTTCAGATCGATGCCGGAATCGAGCACCGCCACGATAACCTTATCGCCTTTTTTGTTTTTGATGATTTCCTGGTAGGCTTTGTCGACACTCATACCGGGAATGGTATCGGCGACCAGGTCTAAATGGCCCCAGTTTTTCTTTTGGGCATCGGTCAGGTCCGATATCTTAAGCGGGGTGCTGTCGACATTTTCGATGGGGGTGGAGACCAAAACGGTCGCGCCACATCCCATAAATAAAAAGGAAATTGAAAGAAAAAGAACTAGTAGGGATTTAGGAAATAGTCGTGTCATGAAATGATATATATGTTAGTATAATGCTTGAATTTTTTTTAAAAAAGATACTAAGGGCCGTCACCACAATACATTTCTATTGTTTTTGGCCCCCAAAGATAAGATTTAAGGTCTTTTTACACCTTGAATTATATCTCTTTTATGATTTTTGTTGGGATGTACTGTCCCGTTTTACATTTTCGCAACAGGAAATCCAAAAATTTTACTACGAATTGCGGCGCACATTGTCCATGCGAGAACCATCGTAGGTGGGAAATAGGGATGTATCGGATATGCCTTCTTTGATAGGGATGCCAGGGTCATACGTGGGTTATGAAGACCAATAAACGCTTGTACTTCGCTTTTTTCGTATACGATTTGAACTAGCCGAATAGTTGGTTAAATGTAAACACCTTATCAACCCGTACCCCCTTCTCCGTATTTTTGACCGTACAGATTTCATTATATGCGTCATGTTCCAAAAACAGGTAATACCCATTTTCGGCCGCCTCGTCCAAAAATCCGGACTTTTCTTTTAAGGTCAACAACGGTCGGGTATCGAAGCCCATAACGTAGGGCAGGGGGATATGGCCTACTGTCGGAAGCAGATCCGCAACGAACACCAGCTTTTTCCCATGGTAATCGATATCCGGCAACATTTGCCTATCGGTATGCCCATCTACAAAGTGAATGCCAAATCCCAATCCGGAGTTTTCCAAAAATGATTTTGCTCCCTTCTGCCCATCGGCATTCACGGCTCTTGGGGCCAGGTGGCCGGAGCCCACAAATTTCAACCGCCCACTTTCTTGCATGGGCAGTAGGTTTTCTTTTAAAAAGGATGCCTTTTCGCGGGCATTCGGATGAATGGCCCATTCCCAATGCATCTCGTTCGTCCAGAAAACGGCATTCTTGAAGGCTGGTTCGTAGCCTGTTCTATCCTTGTTCCATCGAATGCATCCGCCACAGTGATCAAAATGCAAATGGGTCAGGAACACGTCGGTAATGTCGTCGCGACGAAAGCCGTGTTTAGCTAAAGAGCCATCCAAAGAAAAATCGCCCCAACGATAATAATAGCCGAAGAACTTATCGGATTGTTTGTCGCCCATGCCGGTGTCGATCAAGATTAGGCGGTCGCCGTCTTCGATCAACAGGCAACGGGCCGACATATCGATCATATTGTTGGCATCCGCAGGGTTCGTTCTTTGCCAAAGGCTTTTTGGCACCACGCCGAACATGGCACCGCCGTCGAGCTTGAAATTTCCGGTTTCTATTGGGTAGAGGGTCATAGTAAAAATTAGGAATCTGCAATTTAAGAAAACGATGATCATTTACGAACGGACGTTAAATTAGGCATCAAAAAAGAATCGCCGTTAAATTTTCACCAAGCTTTTCGCGAAAGGATATCCTACCCGAAAATATCCTATTTTAGCTTTGCCGAACCTTTCATGACGTACCAGACATAAAACCCTATCCGAATGGAAGATATTTCAGAAAGCTTCAGGTTGCCGTGGCAAAACCCGGTTCTCATCTTCTCTTTAATCCTTTTTATAATTTTGATTGCCCCGACCGTATTGAACCGGTTGAAGATACCCGGGATAATCGGGCTTATCTTATCCGGGGCGATCATTGGTCCCCACGGCCTGAATTTACTGGAAAAAGGACTTTTTACGGAGGTTTTTTCTACCGTCGGCCTCCTCTACATCATGTTTATCGCGGGACTGGAGCTCGACATGAACGAGTTCAGGGCGCACCGTAACCGCAGTATCACTTTCGGATTTTTCTCTTTCGCCATTCCCTTAGGGATCGGTTTTCCCGTATGCTATTTTCTATTGGATTACGATTTTTATGCTAGTCTATTAACGGCCAGTATGTTCGCTACACATACTTTGGTGACCTACCCCATAGTAAGTAAATTAAGAGTGTCGAACAACCCCGCGGTCGCTGTAACCGTGGGGGGAACCATTCTCACAGATACTGCGGTTCTGATAGTATTGGCGGTCATTGTCGGGGCGCATAAGGGAAGTCTTTCGGTGGAATTTTGGATACGGCTGATCATATCCTTGGCCGTTTTTATGGGGATTATGTTTTACATCGTGCCCAAAATGACCCAATGGTTCTTCAAAAAAATGGCCAGTGAAAAATACGCGCATTTTATTTTTGTGCTATCCATGGTTTTTTTGGCGGCTTTTTTGGCACAATTGGCTGGTGTTGAGGCCATCATAGGTGCTTTTGTGGCCGGTCTGGCCTTGAACCCGCTCATTCCAAACAGTTCGGTGCTTTTCAACCGTATCGAATTTATCGGAAACGCTCTTTTTATTCCCTTCTTCTTGATAAGTGTAGGCATGTTGGTGGATGTAGGGGTGCTTTTTAATGGCACTTGGGCCTTAATCGTTGCTGGAACCTTGATTGTGGTGGCCATTTCGGGCAAATGGCTGGCTTCGTTCTTCACGCAACAGGTATTTAAGTATTCAAAATCGCAAAGGCAGTTGATCTTTGGTCTTAGCAATGCCCATGCCGCGGCGACCTTGGCCATAATCTTGGTAGGATATCGCGAGGGTATCATCGACATTAATATACTGAACGGTACTATTGTGCTGATTTTGGTTACCTGTGTCGTCGCTTCCTTTGCCACCGAACGGGCGGCAAAAAAGGTGCTGATCTCATCGGGGGAGGCGGAAGATTTACGGGGTTCGGAAATCGATACTGCGGAAAGGCTGCTACTACCGATCATCAACACGGCCAACATGGAAAAGGCGCTTGAATTCGCCGTGTTGATCAAAGGAAACCGGTCTTCCTTCCCCATTTCGATTTTAACCGTAGTGCCCAATAATACGGAAGCCGAAAAGAATATTGCCACCGCCCGCAGGACGTTGGAGGATTTTGTCTATGAAACCACTGCTTTGGAATCATCCGTGGAGGTCATTGCAACAATAGACCACAACGCTTCGAGCGGAATAGCAAGGGTCGCAAAAGAGATTATGTCGAACATCATCATTTTAGGATGGC
>NZ_JBGTHY010000363.1:0-1684 GCF_041745955.1 Pricia sp. | reverse complement strand
GCCTTCAACGCCCAATAAAATAGGCTTATTCATGGCGGCCAGTTCGAATATTTTAGAAGGAAGCACCGATTTAAACGTTTCCGACTTACGTAGGTTTACCAAGCCTACATCGAGCAATGAAATATATTGGCTTACCTCCTTTTTTGGCACTGGATTCAAAAGTGTCACATTTTTTAGTCCCAGCTTTCTCTTTTGCTCCAAAAGATTTTCTTTTTCGGCACCGGCACCCAAAAAAAGAAAATGCACGTCTTCGTCCGATATCTCCTTGGCGCAATCCAGTATAAAGTCCAACTTATGGGCCATACCGTGCGTACCGATATAGCCTATGACAAATTTGTCCTTTAGCCCAAGTTCGTTTGCCAAGGTTTCGTTCTTTGGAACGGGAACGAACATATCCGTATTTATTCCATTCTTGACGACTTCAATTTTCGATGAAGCAATATGATGCTTCTTAACAAGTTCTTCCTTAAAGGAATCTGTTACCGTAACGATTTTCCACGCACTCTTGTACATGCGATGCTCTAGAAATTCGAAAAAGCTTATAATCGGATTGTTATCCATGGCACCCACCGCTTTAATGGATTCCGGCCAAAGGTCACGTACTTCCATGACCCATTTCTTGCGTTTCCAAAAGCTGAGCCATCTTCCTGAAATAACCGTAAAAAATTGTGGCGAAGTCGCTACAATAACATCCGTCTTCACGAAAAGACCTGCCAAAAACGAGGCGAACATAAAACTGAGATAATCTATGATACGCTTTATAAAACCCTCATTTGCAGAGATATAAGTCCAAACCCGAATGACCTTAATTCCTTCAATATATTCCGTTTGGTAAAATTTGTTTTCATAACCATCAAAAACTTTTCCCTCCGGAAAATTTGGTGCTCCGGTAATTATGGTTACTTCCGCCCCAGCTTTCACCCATTCTTTTGTGTGTTCAAAAGTACGTGTCGCCGGAGCATTGAATTCCGGCGGGAAATTATCGGAAAGAAACAATATTTTCATTGGTTTTGGATGGGTTATCAATCTGCTTTAAAGAAAAAATATTTGTGTTTGGAGGTGGCTATAAAATGATACAACCAATCTCTCCCCGATTTCCGTGCGATTGAAACCTGATGCGTACCGATATTCTTCCTTTTCCATTTTCAAAAAATTGCCATCAAAGCTAATGCGAATATTTTTTTCAATTAAAGTTAAACTTTTCTGACTGATATTGATTTCGGTAGCGCCAACCATTGGATGTAGATGAAAAAAAGCTTTTTGTTCGTCTGTCTTACCTTTGGTCAGTTCATCGATTATTTGAATATTGGTGTGCTGTGCCTTGACCGTTCTCGTGTGCAGAATACCAAGGTTTTTATAGCCGTTATGCGTTGCTTTTATCTCATTGGCATCCTCTTTCAGATTTCCGATTTTCGCCCTTTTTGCGACCCGAAAGCCGCCCCATACCTGAGTCTGGTCTCTATTGTCAACAATAACGGTATTATGAGCGGCCGTGCCTCTTTGTTCTTGACGTAGTTCGTTTTTTTCGTATGTCGATATGCCCGTATCGACAATGGTAGGCTGCCCATCACAATATAGTTCAAAACTAAAGGTGTCGGCATGGGCGTGGCCCGGTTGGTAGGTCGGCCCGACATTTCCGACATCGACAAAGAGTTCATATCGTTCGCCAATGAATTTCCGATAT
>NZ_JBGTHY010000362.1:0-4720 GCF_041745955.1 Pricia sp. | reverse complement strand
TGGTTCCTTCCGCCGGCCTTTCGGCCGACGGTCGTTATTATCTCCACAGTATGTCAATGAACTTTTCCTTTTTTACGCCCCCAAGGTTCCGATGGTCGCCCATCTGTCCCTCAAAGCGGGTGCAAATATAAGGGGGTTTTTCGAATAAAAAATACAAACAAAGATATTTTTTGATGTTTTTTCACATCTTCCTTTCAATCCCTTATTTACTAGTGCTTTACAACATCCTTGAAATTTAAGGGGCATTAAAAATACTATAATTTGTCCTTTTGTGCAAAGAATTCTATCCTTTTTTTTCATCCTATTATACTGATTACATACCCATCTCAATATCCAATTACATAAAAACATTTTATCCTTATATATAAATCCCCATTTCACGGTCAATAGGCACGCATAATTTAAGGTTGTACGCCTGAACACGGATTGCTATCTTTGGCATCTTAAAAAAACTGGAATGATCAAAATCACCTTACCCGATGGTACTGTAAAGGAATTTGCGAAGGGAAGCACACCGATGGATGTCGCCAATAGCATCAGCGCGGGTCTGGCGCGTAACGTTATTTCGGCCAAATTCAACGATACCGTAGTGGAAAGTGTTGCCCCGCTGAACGAAAACGGTAACCTAATACTCTATACTTGGAACGATAAGGAGGGGAAAAAAGCTTTCTGGCATTCTACTTCGCACATTGTCGCCCAGGCTTTGGAGGAACTGTATCCGGGGATAAAACTGACTATCGGGCCGGCGATCGAGAACGGCTTTTATTACGATGTGGATTTTGGGGCCGATACGATTTCCGAGAAGGATTTTCCGGCCATCGAAAAAAAGGCGCTTGAAATTGCGCGTGGCAAGCACGACTTTAAAATGCATCCTGTTTCGAAGGCGGACGCCCTATCCTCATATAAGGCACAAGGGAACGAATATAAGGTAGAGCTTATCGAGAATTTGGAGGACGGCACGATTACTTTCTGCGATCACGATACGTTTACCGACCTGTGCCGCGGGGGGCATATTCCCAATACCGGTATTGTCAAGGCGATTAAAATATTGAACGTGGCCGGGGCTTATTGGCGCGGTGACGAAAACAAGCCGCAACTTACACGTGTGTACGGCATATCTTTTCCGAAACAAAAGGAACTGACAGTATATCTCGAAATGCTCGAGGAGGCCAAAAAACGCGATCACCGGAAATTGGGCAAGGACCTTGGACTGTTCACTTTTTCACAAAAGGTGGGGCAAGGGCTTCCACTATGGTTGCCTAAAGGTGCGGCCTTGCGCGAACGTTTGGAGCAGTTTCTCAAAAAAGCACAGAAAAAAGCGGGCTACGAAATGGTCGTAACCCCACATATCGGATCAAAGGAACTTTATGTTACTTCCGGACATTATGAAAAATATGGTGCCGATAGTTTTCAGCCCATACGTACCCCGAAAGAGGACGAGGAGTTTTTGCTCAAACCAATGAACTGTCCGCATCACTGCGAAATCTATAACACCCGACCTTTCAGCTATCGCGAACTGCCGAAGCGTTATGCGGAATTCGGAACGGTATACCGGTACGAGCAGAGCGGCGAACTTCACGGGCTCACCCGGGTTCGTGGATTTACGCAGGACGACGCCCATATTTTCTGTACCCCTGAACAGCTTGATCAGGAATTCAAGAACGTTATCGACCTATCATTATATGTACTCGGAAGTTTGGGCTTCGATAACTTCACGGCGCAAGTTTCCGTTCGGGACCTCGAAACCCCTGAAAAATATATTGGTTCGGTTAATAATTGGGAAAAGGCCGAAAACGCGATCATCAACGCGGCTACCGAGAAAGGATTGGATTTCGTCATTGAAAAAGGAGAGGCCGCCTTTTACGGCCCGAAGCTGGATTTTATGGTCAAGGATGCCTTGGGAAGGCAATGGCAGTTAGGCACTATTCAGGTAGATTACAATTTACCCGAACGCTTCGACCTTACCTACAAAGGCAGTGACAACGAGCTGCACCGGCCGGTCATGATCCATCGTGCGCCCTTCGGAAGCATGGAGCGTTTTATCGCCCTGCTCTTGGAACATACGGCCGGAAATTTCCCGCTATGGCTGATTCCCGAACAGGCTATCGTACTGCCCGTGAGCGAGAAACATGAAAAATATGCCGAAAAAGTTTTAAGTTCCTTGGAAAATAACGAAATTCGCGCCCAAATTGATGCTAGAAACGAAACCGTTGGTAAAAAAATACGGGAAGCTGAAATGAACAAAATTCCTTTCATGCTCGTTGTAGGCGAAAATGAAGAGGAAGCGAACGCGATTTCCGTACGCCGACACGGGGGCGAAGATTTGGGATCCATTTCAATAAAACAGTTTACGGACTTGGTTGCTACGGAAATAAATAGTACCTTAAAGTCGTTTGTGTAATTTAAAGTTTAACTAAAAAGTAGAAGTCATAGCAATACGAAAAAGATTTAGGCCCCAACCTAGAAGGGAAAACAAGAACCCGCATAAAATCAATAGAAAAATATTGGCGCCAGAGGTACGATTAGTAGGCGACAATGTCGAACCTGGTGTTATACCCATACGTGAAGCATTGGACAAGTCCGTCGAGTTGGGACTCGACCTGGTGGAAATTTCACCGGATGCCAAGCCGCCCGTAGTCAAAATCATGGACTACAAGAAGTTTCTGTATGAGCAAAAGAAACGGGAAAAGGCGATGAAAGCCAAAGCGTCGAAAGTAACCGTAAAGGAAATACGTTTTGGGCCCAACACAGATGATCACGATTACGAGTTTAAGAAAAGACATGCGGAAGGGTTTTTGAAAGACGGTGCCAAATTAAAGGCTTATGTTTTCTTTAAAGGTCGTTCCATTGTTTACAAGGATAAAGGTGAAATACTGCTTTTAAAGCTGGCCCAAGAGTTGGAAGAGTTTGGAAAAGTAGAGCAATTGCCGCGACTGGAAGGAAAGCGAATGACTATGTTCATTGCGCCCAAGAACAAGAAATAGGGATTACTGATTATCAATCAATTTTGCCATAATCCGACTAAAACCAAGCCCTCTTCATAGGGCTTGATCCATCTGAAAAGAGATGCTGAAAATTCGGAGGGAGTATAATCCTGCTATTCTTCGCACGCTTTTGGGGCTACAGAGAAATTGAGTTTAATAAGTGAGATTAATATAAATAGGAAAAATGCCGAAACAGAAAACAAAATCCAGTGCCAAAAAGCGTTTTAAGCTGACCGGTACGGGAAAAATCAAGAGAAAGCACGCTTTTAAGAGCCACATTCTTACAAAGAAGTCTAAAAAGCGTAAGCTTAAATTAACGCATAGCACGCTGGTTCACAAAGCGGACGAAGCGAACATTAAAAATCAATTGTGCCTGAAATAAGTGTTGGGTTTAATTGAAAAAGGGAATGTATTAACCATGGAGTTGGGCTAAAAAGAGTTATCGGTTAAGAGTTTGGACCTGCCATCAGATAGGGTCGGGAGTTTTAACAAAAGATGGCCGCCTACTACAAAAACAAATTAAAAGTATGCCAAGATCAGTAAATGCAGTTGCTTCACGCGCTAGAAGAAAAAAGGTGATGAAGCAGGCCAAAGGGTATTTCGGACGACGTAAAAACGTTTGGACGGTTGCCAAAAATGCGGTAGAGAAAGCAATGTTATATGCTTATCGCGATAGAAGAAACAAAAAACGGACGTTCCGCGCCTTGTGGATTACCCGTATCAATGCCGGTGCACGCCAACACGGTATGTCCTATTCCCAATTCATGGGAGGGATGAAGGCCAAGGGTATCGAGCTGAACCGAAAGGTGTTGGCCGATTTGGCCATGAACCATCCGGAGGCTTTCAAGGCCCTTGTTGATAAAGTAAAATAACTAAAATGGTACCCTGACCGCCTGCATGAATGATAAAGTGGGGCAGTCAGTCGGAGAGCCACTATAAAAAATCCGATGGGTAAATTTACCCATCGGATTTTTTTTATGTCCCGAAGGCCGTAAGCACCAACTTTCTACCGGTGCCATGATTGCGATGCTCACAGAGATAAATTCCCTGCCATATCCCCAAATTCAATTTGCCGTTTGTAATCGGAACCTGCACCGATGCACCCATCAACGAAGCTTTGATGTGCGCCGGCATATCATCGGGACCTTCATAGTCGTGTACGTAATATGATGCATTTTCCGGAACCATAATGTTGATATGGCTCTCAAAATCGCTGCGCACCGTAGGGTCGGCATTTTCGTTGATGGTCAGGCTTGCCGAGGTATGTTTGATGAATACCTGCAGCATACCAGTATTTATGTCCCGTATTTCGGTCAAAGAATCCTCGATCGTATCGGTTATCAAATGAAAACCGCGTTTATGGGCCGGTAAGTGTAGTTCTTTTTGATAGAATTTCATAGGGAATTTATTTCGTCCGAACGAATGCAATATGATGTTGCCAGTTACGAATTAACGAATAAAACTAAAACTTTTACCATGCATTGCCTAATTTCATTTTGAAGGGATACCTTTGCCCGTTTAAATTGAATATCATGGATCTATCGCGAATAAAAATGGTCGTCACGGATATGGACGGAACTTTACTTAATTCCGATCACGAAGTAAGCGACCGCTTTCTCGAAATTTTTCAAAAACTGAAAGAACGTGACATTCTATTTGTAGCGGCCAGCGGACGGCAATATCAAAGTATAGTCGATAAATTGGCCAGCATTAAAAACGATATTACCGTCATTGCC
>NZ_JBGTHY010000361.1:0-4139 GCF_041745955.1 Pricia sp. | reverse complement strand
TATTCGAACAATACTTTTTCGCAAAACCCCTACTTTTCGGCGTTTAATTTTAGAAACGAGGACACTAGGAATAGAATTATTGCATCAACATCTTTGCGATATGATATTGCCGACTGGTTATATCTCAACGGTAGGGCAGGTATTGATCACTACACTCTTAAAAGAACTTCGGTCGAACCTTTCGGAACTGCCTTTAAACCTTTAGGAAGTATGGAAGAACGGGAGATTCGATATACTCAAGTCGATGCCGACCTCATCCTTGGTTTAGAAAAGGACATTACCGATAAATTTGCTACGTCAGCCTTTGTCGGCCTTAATAAAAATAGTATTAAAGAAGAGAACTTGTTTCTTGGTGGAAGCGATTTTATCGTTCCACGTCTTGAGGATATTGGTAATCTTGCTATTCAGACCCGAAGCAGAAGTTTCAGTGAACGAAAAATTGGTTCTGTCTACGGCTCAGTTGAATTTTCATGGGACCGTTGGGCGTATATTACTTTCACCGGTCGGAATGACTGGTTCTCTACATTATCCTTTCCGGGAAAAACTACACCCAATGATGATTTTTATCCGTCCGTAAACGCCAGTCTGGTGCTATCGGATGCTTTTAACATGGGTGGCCCGGTAAACTTTCTAAAGTTAAGGGGCGGTTACTCTGAAGTGGCGGGTGGGGCTCAAGATGCCTACCAATTGGCACTAACCTATGAGATTTTCGGTCAGGGTTTTCAAGGTCAACCCTTAGGCAGGGTGAACGGGGGCACCGTACCCAACGCGAATTTGGTGCCGTTCAGTAAAACTGAATTAGAAGTAGGTTTAGATGCTAGGTTCTTCAATAATAGGCTTTCGCTCGATTTGGCCTATTATACCAATGAGACAACAAATGATATTGTCGACGTATCAACCTCCGTTTTTTCCGGTTATGGTGCTGCAAAGGCCAATCTTGGTAGGGTCGAAAATAAAGGTTTGGAGGTATTGTTATCCGGAACGCCGATACGGACTGAGAATTTCAACTGGACTACCAGTGTAAACGGAGCCTACAATAAAGGCACGGTATTGGCTACCAACGAAGACGATTCGAACGTTAACTTGGACGAGCCCCGTACCCAAAATGTGCGCATTACACATGTGGTGGGAGAAGCGTACGGCACCATATTCGGTGTTCCCTACGACAGGGACGATAACGGAAATATTAGATACGACATCAATGATGATGGCGTTCCACTGGCTAGGGAAGGCGAAAGAAAAATACTCGGTGCTGGTGTGCCACCGCTGACTTTGGGCTTTACGAATAGTTTCTCGTACAAAAACCTTACCCTCAGCTTCCTTATAGACGGTAAGTTTGGAGGTCAACTTTTTTCAGGTACAAACACCACACTATTCGGTAATGGATTGCACAAACAGACGCTCGAGGGCAGGGAAAATGGTTTGACCGTTTCTGGCATTGCCGTAGATGCAGATGGCAATGACCAACCCTTCACGACCACGGTCGCACCCGAGTTCTTGTCTGACTACTATGGTGCCGTCAACGATATAGCGGAAGAGTTCGTGGAAGATTCCGATTACATCAAGTTTAGACAGATGAGTTTGGGATATACCTTTCCGAAGCGTATGCTCGACAAAACCTTTCTTAGTAGTATCAATATCTCTCTGATTGGCCAAAACTTATTCTACATTAAAAGGACTATAGATAACGTTGACCCTGAAAGTGCCTATAATGTTGGCAACTCTCAAGGACTGGAGTATTTTGGACTGCCTTCTACAAGGTCCTATGGGTTGAATTTTAATATGAAGTTTTAAAAAAAAAAGGATTATGAAAAAATCAATTTATATCTTACTGTCCGTTTTAATCTTCAGTGCGTGTGACGAGGGCTTTGAAGAACTGAACGTCGACCCTACCAAACCGGTGCAAGTGAGCTTGAATAGTAAACTTACGGCTGCCCAAAGGTTTATGTCCAGCGAGCGCTATGACAACTGGCGTGCCAATTTAATTTATCAATCTACTATGATGCAGCATTTGTCTACGACTGCTGGGTATTGGTCGGGAGATAAGTACACTTGGAATAAAGGATATGCATCCTCGCTAATCGATCGTTATTATGGTAATGCGGTTAAAAGTGTTGAGGATATGTTATTTCAAATCAACGAGGAACAAGCCCCTGAAGAAATGAGGGCTATTGTAAGGATAATGCGGGTGTATATTTATTCTAGGCTCACAGATTTGTACGGCGACATACCTTACAGCGAAGCCGGTCAAGCAGTAATCTCCGGCGTTCTCAAGCCAAAATACGATTTGCAAAGCGAAATTTATACCGATTTTTTGAACGAACTTGAAGAATCCGCTGCGTCTTTAGGTTCCGGAACTTCCGAATTCGGTGCATCAGACCTGATTTATCAGGGCAATCAGGACAAATGGAGAAAGTTGGCCAACTCGTTGATGCTTCGACTTGGTTTTCGTTTGATTAAGATTGACCCGACAGCTTCCCAGGCTTGGGTTACCAAAGCAATAGCGGGAGGGGTCATGGAATCCAATGAGGACATTTTTTACCTCAAACATGAATCCGAACAAAATAGAAACGGTAACAGTGAGGCATTTGATGCAGATGGTAATCCCCGATTAAGCGATACTTTTGTCAATTTTCTACAGGATGATCCTAGACTTACCGTTTTGGGCGCACTGCCGGAAAACACCGGGGAAGTTGATGCCAATAAAGACCCTATCCTTCGAACGCCCGAGGAACGCTTAGATGCAGAAGCCCAAAAGGGGCTGCCCAATGGCTTGGATGCCCCATTGCTTCTAGCGGCTACGGGAGAGGAAGATGTGCAGGCCTACACCGAACCCAATCGTATGTTGATTACGGCCTTCGATGCCCCTATGTTTTTTCAGACCTATGCCGAAGTCGAGTTTATGCTTGCCGAGGCTGCGGTACGTTGGGGCCTTGCAGGTGGTGATCCTACCCGTCATTATACTGACGGGGTGAGGGCGGCCATGAAAATGTTGGCACTTTACGGCCCCGCCGGTGTTATATCTGATGCGGATATAGATACCTATTTAGCGGCAAATCCTTTAGATTTGACCAATGCTTTAGAGCAGATAAACACGCAGTATTGGGCAGCTACCTTCTTGAACGAATACGAGGCGTTTGCCAATTGGAGAAGGACAGGTTTTCCTGTTTTGGTTCCCGTGAATTACTCCGGTAACGAGACTGGCGGGACAATTCCCAGAAGACTCACCTATTCGGAAAGTGAGCAGTCCGACAACCCTGAAAACTATCAGGCGGCCATTCAGGCCCAAGGCCCAGACCTCTTGACCACTCGCGTTTGGTGGGATGTTGAGTAATCGTTGGTCTTGATCGTAAATTCGTATGATAAATATAGGAGGGGCAACTCTCCTTTATTATTTTACGGATATTGAATATCTTGCGGTTGAAAATTACACGCTATATATGATGAAGTCCGGCATACCCATTTATTTAATTTTGGTGCTGATTATTGCAGGATGTTCCAAGGAAGAAGCGATTGTTAACTCGCCATCGCTTTTCACATCATTGGAATCATCAAAAACGGGCGTGCACTTTTCCAACGAAATAAAGGACGATGAAACTCGGAATATTCTTCTCTACGCAAATTTTTATGGAGGTGCGGGGGTAGGTGTAGGCGACTTCAATAAAGATGGACTGGAGGATCTTTACTTTGCCGGTAACATAGTTTCCGACAGACTTTATCTGAACAAGGGCAATCTTGAATTCGAGGATGTCACTAAGACGGCCGGGTTGGTCAATGACGGAGGTTGGTCAACGGGCGTAACTGTGGCCGACATCAACAACGACGGTAGTCTGGATATTTATATAACCAGAGAGCTTTATGATGACAAGCCCGAATGGCGTGCCAACCTTTTATATATTAACAGAGGCGATGGTACGTTTGAAGAATCGGCCGAAAAGTATGGTGTCGCAGACGAACAGCGAACGAGACACGCTACATTTTTTGACTATAACAAAGATGGCTTTCTCGATCTTTTTCTGTTGACTCAACCTCCGAACCCTGGTACGTATTCGGAATACAAAGGTACCACCCTGCTGAAGCCTGAATACCATATTAAATTGATGAAGAATACCGGTAACGGATTTTTTGTCGATGTCAGC
>NZ_JBGTHY010000360.1:0-4141 GCF_041745955.1 Pricia sp. | reverse complement strand
GTGCCCGGCGACCTGTAGACGGGAACCAAGCTCCGCGTCCTCCGTAATGGAATTTACGGGCCATCCCCCCACCCCATCGAGTGCCGTTATCCGAATAAGGCTCAATGTACCGGTGGCAAGGGCACCATGACAGGTATCGGCCTTAAAGCAATAGTAGTCGAAAAAATGGTCGAATTCCTCCATTATGGGGACATGACGGGCCTCTTCACAGGTATAGGCCTGTGGAAACTGTACTAAGGCTATGGCAGGTCCCTCGATATTGGAGACCGCCAATCCGAGGGCGTCTTCGGTGAGACGGTAGTCGGCATCCACCACGAATATAAATTCGGCACATTTGTGGGTAACCTTTCGGGCAAAATTGAGCGCGCCGGATTTGTAGAACGGCCATTTTTCAAGATGGAAGAATCTTACATTGGGCAAAGAAGCACAAAATTCCCCGACCGGGCCCCATAGCTCCCTTTCCTCGGTATTGTTGTCTATTACGATAATCTCGAAATCTGGGTAATCCTGTGCGAGGATGCCTTTTATGGTCGATATGACCATGGAGGGGGGCTCGTTACAGATGGCCAGATGCACCGAGACCATAGGCCGCTTGCTGTTCGCCAACATCTTGGGCCGTTTTTGGAATCCTAGCCAAAGCTTAAGCTTCATAATTTCCAAAAGGCATATGATAATAATCAGTGCGGCTAGCAATATAAAAATGATAATCGGAGCCTTTACTATGAAAATTCCAAAAATTAGGATTAGGGCAGGGTATCCCCAAGGTATCTCGGAAGAATTTTTAAGCAATTTCATTTTTTAATTGTCTGTCCGAAAATTATCCATATTTACCCCTAGCATGTAACGCAATTGCTCGTATTTAAGCGACTATCGCAATCGGGTCACATTTAAAACCGAATGCGTTACCCGTTCATCTGGTTAATAAAGGATATTGGAAAAAACATAGTCAGAAGATGAAAAAATTGACCGTGAGTTCGCTGCCCTTAAGAAACGTAATTTCGGATATCGCCCGTGAGCTGGGAACCGATTATACCAGAAGCTGTGGAATTTTTCATGTGGACATCCCAAGCGATTACGGCGAAGGCATCATTTCGGGAACCGATTTTGAAGATGGCCTCGGCGTTATCCGTTACGATTGCACGTTCATTGAGGACCTTACCATTGAATATTCGGTCGACAAGGTGCACCCGGTCAAATTCCTGTTTTCCATGGAAGGCGAAATTCGGCACAAGTTCATGGACGAATCGATATGGCATAAAATTTCCAAATATAAGAATGCAATCGTTGCCAGTTCGGCATTTCACGGCCATAGTATCCAATTTTCAGCAGGCGAACGGATGATATATAGCAGTCTGGAACTTGACAGAAGAAAGTTCCAGTCAAAGATAAGCTGCGAACCGACAAGTATTGTAAAGGAATGGCGGGAAATGCTGAATGACGTTACCGCAAAAAAAACATTTTACCATGACGGTTTCTACAGTCTGGAACTGTCCCGTATAATTGATAATTGGGATAGATACCCAAACGGGGATTGGCTAAAAAAACTCCATCTTGAAAGTCTTGCCTATGAGATATTGGTGCTCCAGATCACACAATTTCAGGACGATATAAAATCCGATGGGAAAAAGACCATGTTACGCAAATCCGAACTGGACCAAATGCTCAAGGCGGTACGTCTCATTGAGGAACGGTTGGAGGATTTGCCGACCATCGGTGAGATTGCGTCCGAAGTTGGGCTTAACGCCAATAAACTGCAGCGCGGGTTCCAAGAATTGTTAGGTACGACGGTCAATTTATATATTAGGCAGAAACGTTTGGAAAGCGCGCGGACGCTATTGCTCAATACGGACCAGACCCTTTCGGCCATCACATCTATCGTAGGTTATAAAAGTCAGAGCTATCTCTCGAAGAGGTTCCTGGAGGCATATGGCCTCACACCTTCGGAATATCGAAGGAACCGGGAACGAAAAAATATACGTCCCGGTAGTTATTTTAACATTGATGGCGTTGAATAAATATACATTATACGGAATAGGGCTTACCGGAAGGTAATTCGGCGTAAAGCATAATTGAGGTACACTATGGGCAAGATAGCGTCCGACCGAGACAGTATCGGTTATTTTGATCGTAGCGATAGCCTGCATTTGGATCGCATCGCCGATGATATGGCTCAAGGTATTCAATTCAATGTGATAAGACCAAAAGTGGTAATCACGATACCCGCACATAATGAGGCAATTGTAATAGGCAAATGTATCGAGTCCCTTGCCCGTCAACGAACCGTCTTGGGCGACATCGACAAAGATGATTTCGAGGTTCTGATCCTCTGTCACAATTGTACCGATGCTACCAAAAAAATAGGTTTACAGACTTTGAACCGTTTCCCGGACCTGAACCTTATCGTTCTGGAAACGAACCGACCGGAAGTCAATAATGTAGGCGCGGTACGGCGCGTCCTGATGCGGATTGCCAGGGCCAGGATATTTGATAAACCCGGATATATTGCAATGACGGATGCGGATACCGTGGCCCATCCTTTTTGGGTCGCCAATATTCTCGGGTACATAGGTAGTGGTTACGGATTGATTTGTGGTCGGATAGATATCAATGTTAAAAGTGTTTCACCATATGCAAAAAAAATATTGGCGCTGAAAAGCCGTTATAGCGGACTGTGTATTTTATTGAACGACTCCATCTCTCCCGATACTTTCGACCCTTTACCACGGCACGGTGACAATTCCGGGCCCAATATGGCCGTTCGTGCCGATACTTACGATTATATAGGGGGTATGGCCCCCATCGGTTTTTGCGAGGATATCGATTTTTATGATAGGGTAGTCTGGGGCGGGTACGAGGTACGTCATTGCCCAATGGCCATTGTGACCACCTCTGGACGATGCGAACCCCGGGCACCATGGGGTTTTGGTGCAGAGCTCGGTACTTGGAACGGGAAGGATGGCAACGAACCCCAGGTTGAGGGACTTGAGGCCCTTTTGGAGAGGTCACGTATATATGCCCTGATACGGAAATATTTGGCCAATGACGACAAATATGTTCTTTGGGCAGCGGCCCGCCAAAGCGGTATCGATAGGAAGCGGTTGGTGGGGCATATTCAAGAATACGGAACGTACCGCTCCTTGCTACACCGACTGGAAAAGGACCTGGACGTTCTGGAGAGTTGGGGTTTACGGTATCCCAAAATTGGCATCCGCCGAGCATGTGATGAACTTGAAGACTACCTTTCGCTTTCCTCCTAAACCTTCCTCCATACCTGTAAACGATAGAACTCATGACGATCCCGTGCGATTTCCTTGAACAGGCCCGTCATAACGGCAAAATTGGAGAAACTATCATGAACGTCATCCCCGCTGAGCGGGTAATCGGGCACGAAGGGAGTCCAATGTACCATCAACAGGTTTCCATCGGGCAAGAGGGCATTGGAAAGGTTCAGGAAAAGTTCTGTAAGATCCTTTTTGGACAAATAGTAACCCATTTCGCAAAAGGTCACCAAATCGAATTTTCCATCCGGAAATACCTTGACCACATCCATCACCTTAAAAATAATGTTCGAAATTTTGGAACAGTTCTTTTGTGCCTCACGGACAGCAATTTCATTGATATCCACAGCGGTCAGATTTTCACAGATCTCGGAAAGCATTCCGGTATGTATCCCTATGGAGCATCCGAGCTCAAGTCCGGAATCGAAACGCCGACGTCCCAAGGCCCGAATGGAACTTTGATATTTGAGAAGCTCGTACTCGCTATTGCGAAAATTCCATGGGTCGTTTTGCCGTGAATAAAGTTTGTCGAAATAGGCGTGGTCCAAAGTCTGCAGATCCTTTCGGCCAACAAAAAAATACTCGGTATCCGTATTGAAGGGTTCCAAAAGTTCATCGGTCAGCACGAACCCGTTCGGGTCGTCATGGATAATCTCGCCAAGTTGTGACCGGTGCATTTTGACCGCCCGCCATTTTTTTTCGAAAACCGGGGTAATGTCCAGTTTATAGGGAACAGTTTCCCCAATTGACGGCCAATCGCTTTCTATTCCGTTTTTCCATAACCATATGGGATATTCGAACTTGATCAAATCGTCCGGAAGATTCTTTAGGAACATTTCGCCCAACGTATTGACGACCCGATG
>NZ_JBGTHY010000359.1:0-2545 GCF_041745955.1 Pricia sp. | reverse complement strand
GCAATAGATACCTCATGACCATAACAAATGAAATCATTTGCCAGAATTGTGGTAACCTTTTCGGTGCCACCATAATTTGGATATTTTCCAATCAGAAATAAAATATTAGCCATTTTGTCTAATTTATTCCTTCTAAAAATTGTTTGGCAGCCTGTTCAATAGTGTAGTATTTCTTATAAACCGATTCGGCGTATTGTCCATAGGCTTGTTTTTTTTCTTCTTTTAAACCGAGCCATTCTTTAAACAATGTGTAAATTGCTTCAGCCGTATCGGTTTGAACGATGCCGCCACCACCAGCCTTTATCTCTCTCCAGATGTTCACTTTATCGGAAATAAGTACAGGGGTTTTACACGCTAAAGCCTCGACTACGGCTATGCCAAAATTTTCTTGATGGCTGGGCAATATAAAAGCTTCACTTTTATAAAACGCTCCCCACTTGGCATCTCCACTTAACATCCCCGGAAATAATATGTTTTGGGATTCAGAAGCCAAAACTAGCATTTCTTTGCCAAAATCCTTTTCTAATCCGGGTCCTGCAATAATCAGTTGAGGTATATTTTCTTGTTCTTCTTCTACTTTTATATAGGCTTTTATCAACATATCCACACCCTTTTTCGGATGTATTCTACTCAGAAACAAAATGGGCGGTTCTCCGTTCCAACTCGGTACTTTCTCGGCAAAAGCTTGCTGCATTGCAGGCTGAAATGCAGGGGGAGGTTGTATTCCATAACCTACATTGATTTCTTGCTTTGGACGGTAATTCGGGAAGGTAGTTCTCGCTAACAACAACTCTTCCTTGCAGGTAAATAAAATACCATCTGAGCGATTTATAACCTTATTCTCGAATAGTTTCCAATATATTTCATTTCGTACAGCTTTTAATCTGCGTGATGCCGCCTTTTGAAAGTAGGGATCCAACATACCGTGGGGCATGATATAGACCTTTGGGGATGTAGTATTGCTTTTTCTATGTGCAAGAATCGCCTTGACGGCGGCATGGCTGTGATACAACCATAAAGCGTGAACAATGACCACGTCATATTCATTAAAATGTGACAGTAGCCAAGGAATTAGTTTTTTATTATACCCCCATGGGGTTTTACTCTTACCTAGGGCGTGAATAGTAAACGGGTCCTGTCCCAAATAGTCCGCCATTGGGTCATCGAAAGAAACCACCTCGTTTTCGATGCCCAGTTTGAGAAGTGCGGGAATGGAATTCCTAATCCCTTGACAAGGGCCGCCCTGCACTGGGTTCATACTGGGAATGATTCGGAGTATTTTCATCAACTATTGGCTTACGTTTTTGCCATCAAGTAAAAAATCAAATTTCTTGGCTTTAAAGACATCGTAAACATTGGTTACTATGTTTTTCTGCCCTTTCTCGTTTAAATGGATCTGGTCCCTAAAATCACTGGCATCCAAATCTGAATTTAAGTCCGTTAAATAGGGGATATTGTTGCTTTTTAGCAATGCGATAATCTCTTGTCCCTGCTCATTGTACCTGCCCTCTTGCAATTCTGTATTTTCGGCGTGAAGATAAACCATAAGAGGGATATTTTGCTGCTTTGAATAGGCTATAAATTTCTTGAAACCGGGATTAAATAAATCCTCTTTTTTCTTCTTGTTAATTCCCAATTCATCGGTGGAAGCACTATCATTTTGAGACTTTACCAATCTCGGAAGTAGATATCTATCCCACAGCTCATAAACGGCAAAGGAATATTGATGACTGGGGAAACTTCTATGGACGTCGATAACTTTTTCAAAGTTCATGTTATCGTAGGCATCATGCGAACTGACGAAGAGCAACATCAGTTGGGCGCCGAAATTACCGTGTTCCTGTAGATAGGCAAAGCAGTTATCGGGTCCCCAACTGCCCGCGGAGATATTTAGGAATTGTATCTTTTTATCGTAAAGATAGGAAACCTTGGTCTCGAGTATGGTCGTAGCCAAGGAATCTTGGTCGGTAAGCACTCCCCCGTTAATGACCGAATCTCCGAAACAAAGAATTTTCACGGCTGAGGAATCCAATTCTTCGCTTCGCATGGAAAGCGAGTTGTAGGCTATATTTCTGCCGAATCGATGCCTCGATTGATCGGGTTGCGGTATATACTCGTATTGGCTACTTTCTTGCATCAAAACGGTATCGCAAAACCCGAAGAAGAATCTCAAAGCCAATTCCGTCACAATTAAAAATAGCAATCCGAAAAGCGTGAATTTAAGGTGTTTCTTATTCTTCATAATGAAGGCCGCCATTAATTTGCAAAATCAGGGCGCAAAGTCCGAAATTTGCAGGTAAAAAATTAACTCAAGACGAGTTCATTTTGTAAAATTTGATGGGAGCTATTGTGTTACCAAAAACTGAGGTTTGGGATAACTCTTCCGATCGATGATCTTTAGCGGTTTTTTGTCACGTAGCTCGACCATCAAGTAATTGAACGAGGTATTATTGCTAAAGGTATTATTGATTAAAAAGCCATTTCCCATAGTGCCCAAACTACCTTTTACGGTCGAGTTCAGTATAAACCCTTCACTTGATGGATG
>NZ_JBGTHY010000358.1:0-4989 GCF_041745955.1 Pricia sp. | reverse complement strand
GAACGTGTAATCTTCCGGCTTTGGTACCGTCCAGTCTTCCCCCTTTACATAATCGACCGCAAAACAATGGGTAAAGGACTGGTTGTTATTGGGTTCATGGGTATCGGCGGCATGCAGTTCCCCTGTCTGGTTTTTGGACTCCGCGCCGGTGATGTAATCGGTGCCTGTCATGGGCAAGAGGTCTCCCAGTTCCGTAGCATCCACAAAATAGGGACCTTTTAACTCCTTCGTTTTTCCCGTTCTTAAGGATTTCACATTTAATCCCAAAACCTTGTTCCCCCTGGTCTCGGCGGAAACGGCCTTATATTCCTTAAGTATAAGCAACTGCCTTGAACTGATATAGGGTGCGAAAAGTTCTTCCAATACGGCAAGCGCCACCCGAGGTTCATGGGCCAAGGCGGACACCGAAGCGCCGCCGGGATTAAAATGGGGTTTGGCGGCTATCTCTTTGCGCAAGGGATAGTTGGAGCGGTAATAGTCCCTGATGCCTTTTCGCAACTTCCGATATAGTTCGGTCGCCCCATGAGTCTCTATCCATTGATGTTCATCGGGCGGAACCCCCTGCTGGGTCAATTGCCCACCGATCCAATCGGTCTCCTCGGTCAGTATCACGGTCAGGCCGTTTCTTAGGGCTGCAAACCCCGCGGCGCATCCGCCCAGACCGCCCCCAGCTATAATCAAATCGGCTGTCAGGCTATTGGTATAAGAATCGACCGCTATACTTCTTTGAGTTTCGGGAAAGATAGAAGAATTTGCGGAAAAAGGATATGCCATTGCTGCGCCAGCCGCCGTAAGATTTCCTATAAAATTTCTTCGTTTCATGTCCGATTTTTAGTGGGGTTAAATACTAATTTTCAATACACAATGGAATCGGAAGCGATGGCCGGCAGTTCGTAATTGCCATAATCGACGGCAATCTGTCCATCTTTTAGGCTTTTGGTACCGTCGGCATCCAGTTGGGTATTGAAGACATAGACCTTTTTCAATTTTTTGAAATCAGCCAGTTTTTGTAGATAGGGTTCCTGAAATTGCGTATCCGTTACGTTGATGGATTTTAGATGTTCGGATGTCGAGGCCAGTTTTTCGATACCTTTTCCGGTGATATCGGTATGGTCGAGATCCAAAACAGTCAAATGTGGTAGCGAGGCCAACTTCTCAAAGATAGCGTCGGTCACTTTAGTGCCACCTAAATCCAAAATGGCTATCTGTTTTTTCAAGGGATTCAATAGGGCAAAATCCGAGTCGGAAAAGGAAGGCTTATTGAGACAGGAAACCCTAAGGAAATTAACGGACTTGCTGATTTTATCGATATGGATGCCCTTGTCCTTGATGGCGTCGATACTGTCTTGGGATGCTGAGGCGATATCCACATTGGGATAATCGTTATCCATTTTTTTGGGGAAAAATGGGCGGAAGAGTTCCTTTTCCAGACCGCTTTCCGCAATCGTTCCCACGAAGGGATGCCCGGCATCCAACCAGGCCCCGATCAAGGCAATCTCTTCCTTTGAGGGCTGGGTCTTGCCTTCCGGCGGCATGTGGTCGTCATTGTCCATGGGCAGGTTCATACGGATGAAGATTTCACTATCGGAAGCGTTGTTGGCCACGACCACCTCGCCGTTTTCACCACCGGTCAAAATGCCTTCCTCGGAATTTAACAGCAATTCGCCCTTGGTTTTTTTGGGATTATGGCAGCTTACGCACTTGTTGTTCAAAATAGGATTGATTACCGCTTCGTAAAGTTGCGTTTCCTCCCAATTTTGTTCGTTCAGCACGATTTTCTTTTCCTCGAAGGTCTCGTAGCCCAAGGCCGATTTTATGGAGTTAGGCAAAGGTTCCACCAAATAATCGGCGCCATGGGTAATGTTCCCGCCCTGGTGCCCCGTAAACGAAATCAATACAAAAAGGAGGATTGAAAATGCGACCATCGGAATTTTGGAAAGGAAATCCACCGGCTTCCATTTCCGCAAGCGGGCATACATGGTGAAAGAAAAAAGTGCCGTTGCGATACCGGACCATAAATGCCATTTCACGGTATCGAACCCGTAGCCTTCCCCTAAATATTGCAAATAGCCCGTGCCGCAGGCCAGAACAGCGCTGATGGCCGCCCATAAAAAGATGAGGCATATAACCTTGCCGTACTGCCGGGTTTTTCTGTCATGCCATTGCAAGAGGAGACCCAGAAGGATAAACCCTATGGGAAGGTGCACGATTAAAGGATGTAAACGGCCTATGAGTTGTTTTATAACATCCATAAGGGAAGTTACTATTTATTTGTTATGATTAGTAAATAGTGGCTGAACGTACTTCATTTGACCCCCATCCTTTCTTTCAAAGCCTCCATAATGAAAATATTTGCCTTCCATTGATCCGTTACCGGAATTTGGGTGTACGGCAAGGTCGGCATATAATTAGGTGGCCCGAATTCGGTGGTGATGGTAAACGGTTCGTCGTTTTCGCTCCACCTTTTTCGGATGACCTTTTCCCAAATATCCAAATGGCGGTTCAGGGCGTTTTGCCATTCTGGCGCTGCGGGGTCGTTTACCTGTGGGCCTTCTTGGTGGCCGACACGGGCGTGGATATGGTGGGTGCGGTCAATAACTATCCCAAGGTTTTCATCTTGGCCTTCCAAGAGTGATTCGTGAACGACCATCCAATGGCTGATATCAAGGGTTAATTTTAGATCTGGAAGCGCTTTCAGGTATTGCTCGGTGTCCGGGAGGTTGAAACTGAACCGTGACCGATGGGTCTCATGATATATGGGGATGTCGTTTTCTTTGGCGATTTTGTTCGCTGTATCGATAAAGGCCTTGTTCTGTTCAAAAGTAAAAAAGTCCCCTCCGGTATGGCAGTTTATGGCCACCGGAGCAGAGGCAACGATCCTCATTAATTCTTCGGTGTATCTTCTCAAACTTGTCTCAAAATCAACGGACTTGTCCGCCCCCGCCAAATAGATAACCTTAAGATCGTATTTTTCCAAGGCTTTGTCAAAGGCCAGTCGATGTACCAATTTTTTGGGAAACCATGTCTCGATCCCGTCATAACCGGATGCCTTTGCCTTTTCACAGAACGCATCCCAAGAAACGTTTCTTCCCCAATCCGTCTGGAAGAACTGAAGCTGATTTTTTTGTTGGGAATAGGATGGGAGCGAGGTGAGGAGAATACCTAGCAGTAGGGCTATTTTCATAATTTTGTTTTCATAAAGCAATCGTTTTATCGGTTTATTAAAAAGTAAGGATGGGGCATCGAACGTTTTTGTTTGTTGTTTTTAAAAGGAAAGGACCGTAGGAGTAGGACCTATCGAGCATAGTGTCAAGCTCCGAGAACGGTAAAATTGGCGATTTTGGAACTTCATATTTCAAACGAGAAGTTTCTTTATGGCTGCCACCAGTTGAGAGGCAGGTTTTATAAAGTCTTGAACTTCCTTTAAGTCAAAATCGATAAAATCGCTATAATCACTGGTCTGCCTCTCGTTAAAGATATCGGAGTAAAATTTACCCAGCTCTTTTTCGATAATTTCAGTCTTTATAAAATGTAGAATGAACATTTTCCTCGTTCCGGAATGCGTCTTAGATGCTATGCCATTTTTTATTAATAAAGCAGAAACAGCATAGAAACAAGCGTAATACAATCGGCTAACTGCTGTATTCGCTAATTCGTTATCAATTAAAATCGAAACCTCTGAAAGCGTTTCTTCCGCTCTTTGCATTCTATATTTTACCAAAGCGGCCCGCTCTTCAGTTTTCATAAGGTTTGTCCCTCTTTTAAAACATTCTCATAAAAGGGTGTAATCCGATGTCTGGTTTCCCAATCGGATCGGGTCAGAACCAAAGGGCTAATTAACTCTCCGGTTTCAATTTCAATATCAAATAATGGATAGGTTATTTTACGCTTTTCGGCGCCGGTCAACTTATCACCATCAACAAGAATCAGAACATCCCAATCGGACATTTCGTGATAGTCTCCCCTAGAACGCGAGCCATAAAGAATAACCGTCGCATCGGGACGAACCGATTCAACAACATCTTTAATACGCGCTGGTATTTCTTGCACTGCGGACATACCTCAAAAGTAATCGTTTTTATCGGAATATCACTCTGACATAGGGGAAACCCTACCGGTGCTTTCCTTATGGCCCTATTATCGGATGGGCGGCCGATTCCCTTTCCCATAATGGACTCGATACCGCCAAAAACTAATTCCACCTAAAATCACTGCGCCCAAGGCTAAATACCAAACATAATCCGGGGTAATCGCCGCGGCGCCACTTTGGCCGTAGCTGTGAAGTCCTACTAGATAATAGTTGACGCCGAAATAGGTCATACCTATGCTGAAAACGGCTATAAGGCTCAAAAAGTTGAAGGTCCATTTTCCGCGAAGTCCGGGTACTAGACGGGTATGGATGACAAAAGCATAGACCATAATAGAAATGAGGGCCCAGGTTTCTTTTGGGTCCCAGCCCCAATAGCGGCCCCAACTTTCATTGGCCCATTGGCCGCCCAAGAAATTACCGATAGTCAGCATTATAAGGCCGACAGTTAGGGCAACTTCGTTGATAATCGTCAATTCCTTGATATTAAGGTCCATTTTGGCCTTGTTTTTCTTATTGGTGAGTATCATCAGAATTAGACATACCAGACCTAGAATCGCCCCTACTATCAACGGGCCGTAACTTGCAACGATTACTGCTACGTGAATCATCAACCAATAGCTATCAAGTACCGGAACAAGCGTTGAAATTGCCGGATCTACCCAGTTTTGATGGGCGATCCACAATAAAATTCCTGTGACGAAGGCTGCGGCACCGAGGGTCATGTTGCTCTTTCTTGCAAATAAGAGCCCCATGCCCATGGTGGCCCAAGAAACATATAGAATGCTTTCATACGCATTTGTCCAAGGGGCATGACCTGAAATATACCACCGCAATCCCAGCCCGGCCGTATGCCATAGGAAAAATATGACTATCACGCCTTTCAAAAAATAAACTGAAAC
>NZ_JBGTHY010000357.1:0-15663 GCF_041745955.1 Pricia sp. | reverse complement strand
AGACCTTGGGCGATGCCCCGTCCGACGCCATCATCCTTTTCGATGGAACGAATCTTGACCAATGGGTAAGCGCTAAGGACGGTAATGCAGTGGCACCGTGGAAAATAGTCGATAACGACCATTTCGAGGTAGTACCTGGTTCGGGAAACATCCAGACCAAGATGAAATTCGGGGACGTACAGCTACACATTGAATTCAGCGCCCCAGACAAGGTAGAGGGCGAAAGCCAGGGCAGGGGCAACAGCGGGTTATTTTTACAGAACCGATACGAACTCCAAATATTGGATTCCTACCAAAACCGTACCTATCGCAACGGACAGGCCGGCAGTATTTATAAGGATAAAGCCCCTTTGGTCAACGCCATGCGAAGTCCCCTGGAATGGAATTCGTATGATGTGATCTACCGGGCGCCCCGTTTTAAGCCCGATGGACAATTGGATACCCCCGCAACGATCACGGTCATCCACAACGGCGTCTTGGTACAGAATAACGCGACCATCAACGGCAACACCTATTATATCGGACTTCACAACTACCCCTCAGCCCACGGCGACGATGTCATCTCCTTACAAGATCACGACAACAAGACCCAGTTTCGGAATATTTGGGTTAGGAAACTGTAGTCTGAATTACAATGAAAAAAGCCGGCCTGACATTCCTCGCCCTCAACGGTCTGTTTGACAGGAGCCATATAAACGAAACGAAGAAACCATTTCGTCACCGGCGTTGGAAGTAATTTCGGATTACATGTTAGACCATGTGAATTGAAGCCACTAAATGAATGTTATTCTAAGGTGCAAGATCTGGCGTCTCTCACCTAATGTCTCATGTTCGAACTATCAAATCTGATTTTTCAATACTCCACTTGTTCCACAATCTCCAGCCCATACCCCACAATCCCGACCCGTTTGGTCTGCGTAGAATTCGTAAGCAATCGGATTTTAGAGATATTAATATCGTGCAGGATCTGGGCGCCGACCCCGAAATCTTTGGTATCCATATCGATTTTTGGGGCTTTGAAGATGCCTTTTCCCTGAAGTTCCTTGAGTTCGGAAAGACGGTTCAAGAGGTTGAGGGACTGTGATTCTTGATTGATGAAGACAAAGGCTCCTTTCTCGGCGGTGTTAATGGCATTGAACATGTCTTCCAGTTTTTTATCGGGATTATTGGTTAATGTGCCTAAAATATCATTGTTGACCAAGGTGGCGTTAATACGGGTCAGCACAGGTTCGCCCGCTTTCCAATGCCCTTTGGTCAGGGCGATATGTATCTGATCGTTGGTGGTCTGTTGGTAGGCGTGCAGACGGAATTTCCCGAAACGGGTCTCGATATCGAATTCCTCTTTCTTTTGGATGAGCGAATCGTGGTTCATACGGTAAGCGACTAAATCTTCGATGGATATGATCTTAAGATCGAATTTTTTGGCTACCTCCACCAATTGCGGCAGACGCGCCATGGTACCATCTTCGTTTAATATCTCCACCAAAATACCGGCAGGTTGCAAACCTGCCAATCGTGCCAAATCAATGGCTGCCTCTGTATGGCCGGTGCGCCTCAAAACGCCACCGTTTTTGGAGCGGAGGGGGAAAATGTGTCCCGGTCTTCCCAAATCATGGGGCTTTGTCTTGGGATCAACAAGCGATAAAATGGTTTTTGAGCGGTCGTGCACTGAAATTCCGGTAGTACAGCCCTGTCCGATCAGGTCGACGGAGACGGTAAACTGGGTCTGGTGCAGAACGGTGTTGTTCCGCACCATCATTTCGAGGCCAAGTTCGCTGCACCGGTCTTCGGTAAGTGGTGCACAGATAAGACCCCGGCCGTGTTTGGCCATAAAGTTGATCATCTCCGGGGTCACTTTTTCCGCAGCGGCTATAAAATCGCCTTCGTTCTCCCGGTTTTCGTCATCGACCACGATTATGATTTTACCATTCCGTATGTCGGTTATGGCTTCCTCGATGGTGTTCAGCACAATTTTTTTTTTCATATCGCCGATGATGCCCTAGCATCTTTATCCTTTTTAGTAAAAAGCCTTTTCAGACGGTCCAAACCATTTCCGAAATTCATCATGCCTTTGTCCGCTGTGGCGCGTTTGGTCAAATAAACGCCCAAAGGTAACATTATCATCGATGATAGCCATGCACCCAAAATGGGATTGATGTTTCCTTTATAGGAATAATTCTCGGCAAATACGCCCAGGAAATAATAGGCCAAAAAAAGAAGAATGGCAATCACCATGGGCAATCCGATGCCGCCTTTGCGGATGATGGCGCCCAATGGAGCACCAACGAAAAACAGGATGATGCAAGAAAAGGCCAAGGCGTATTTATCGTGCAATGAAAAAATGTGCCTTCTATGGATTTCGTACCGTTTATCCAGCTCCATTTTTTTTCCGGTAACGGATGTCAATATGTTAGAAACGGAATTCTTTGCCGTGTTCATCAGTTGTAACTTTTGCCAATCCTGAAAAAGATCGACGATGTTATTTTGTTCTTTGGATGTCTCCTTTTCCAAGTTTGGAACTGGGGCATCGGATTGTGCCACGGCGGTCGTATCGCCTTCGGTTTGTGCTTTGTTGTTGGTACCCTGCGATGCCGCAATTATGGCCAAGGAATCTTCCGATGCAGCGACCAGGGCCAAGGAATCTTTTTTCCGTTCCTGTATTTTGCGGGTCAATGAGGTATCGCGCGGAACCATGGGCACAAAGGCGCCCATACGGAACACGATATTTTTGGAAAATGCCTCGACGATGCGGCGGTTATCCTGTTCCAGCGAATCCATATCCTTTAACAAGCGGGAAACGTTCTTCATCTTTTCCCGGTTGGATACATTTTCTTCCTCGAGATCCATTTCCAATTCGGGGATTTCGATGTTCATCCTATAAATATTGAAATTCGCCTTGGCAAAAGGATGTTTTTTCTTATCGGCAGCCTTTTTAGACTCGATATCCCTATAATAATGACCGTCCCGCAGCACCAACTGAATAACTTCGGAGGCCTCACTACTGATCAATTCCCCCGTTTTCGCCTTGATGACCGTGCTATTTACGTTCGCCGCGGTTTTCTGATGGATGATGACATCTTTTAAAAACCGGTCTTGTTCGCCATATTTATCCTCTACTTTAATGCTCATTCCCTCAAAATCACTGAAAACTCCCTTTTCTATGGCCGCCGCGGGTTTGACCTTGGCGATATTACGCCGCATATTATAGATTTTCTGTTCGGAGGCTGGAATAACGTTGTTCGCGAAATAGAAAGTAAAGCCGCCCAAAACGACCATTAAAACAATCAAGGGAAGCATGGAGCGTTGTAACGAAATACCGGAGGCCTTCATGGCGGCGAACTCGTAATTCTCCGCAAAAGTACCAAAGGTCAAAATGGAGGCGAGCAGCACCGTTAGGGGAAGTACCTTTTCGGTAAGGCTGGGTATCATATAGAAAAAGAACTTGCCGATAATGACTACGTCAAGTCCCTTTCCGGCAAAATCGTCTATAAACAGCCAAATGGTCTGAAAGACAAAAATAAACATCAGAATCACGAACGAACTGAGAAAGTTATACAGGAATCGTGATAAAATGTACCGGTCGAGTATTCTCAAAGTAATTTCGTTTGCGGGTAGGGTTATTGGGTCTTAATTTTCAATTATATAGTACCCATCATCCTCATATTTCTTCTCGTCAAAAGTAAACAAGGTTTCGGATAAGGATTGATCGGTTTTGAAAGAATTAACGGTATACGTAGTGGTGGTGCCGTTTTGCCCCTTTTCTATGACCTGATAAATATTCTTTGTCTCCGCGTCGACACCCAATAAGATGGACTCGGTTTCGGAATCGGTGTCCATCGGAGTCAATGTAACGTACTGTATTTTTTTCCCCTCGATAGTTTTTAGTTCCCCCATCTCGTAACTATGGTCTTCACGATAGAACGTCAACATCTTGGCCGGGGTCAGGGCATTTTCATCTTCGGACTTGTCCTCGATGGTGACTTCTTGGTTTTCAGGTACCACCGTATATACTTTTGATCCGTCGAAAATCTGCTGCGCCCCGAAAAGATCGGCTACATATTTTTCGCCCTCCAAGGTAACATTGCCCCGGGTCTCTTGATTGATGCCCGCTTCTTTATTGTTTAATACATATTTGAAATCGATTACGATATTGTCGTAGCTTTTGACTTTGCTGTACACCTCTTCGAGCAAAGCCTTGGCCTCGTTGGAGCTTTGAGCCATTGTAGTTGTTGCCGATAAAACGGTAATACAGATTAAGGAGAATAGTTTTTTCATCATTTTTAAGTGTTCGTTTTTATTTCTGTTATAGTTACATGAACCTATGGGCTTAAAATTTACAAACCTTGTTCCCAATAGTAAAATTTTCCATTTTCTGGTCTCTGGTCTCTAATCTCACGTCTATTTAAGCTCATTGTTCAACAACTGGTCCAAAGCTGCCAGATCTGATACAAGTACCTGTCGCGCCTTACTGCCCTCGAAGGGACCGACGATACCCGCTGCTTCGAGCTGGTCGACGATGCGTCCCGCGCGGTTATAGCCCAGTTTCAATTTTCTTTGGATGAGGGATGCCGAACCTTGTTGGGCAATTACAATGACCTCGGCGGCTTCCTGAAAAAGGGCGTCCCTGTCCGCGATATCATAATCAAGGTTTGTGCCAGAATCCTCCCCGGAATATTCCGGAAGTTCATAGGCTTGCGGATATGCCCGTTGCGACCCGATATATTCCGTAATCTTGCCCACTTCGGGCGTATCGACAAAGGCACATTGTATACGGGTCACGTCGTTGCCCTGAGTGAACAGCATATCACCGCGCCCAATGAGCTGATCCGCACCTTGGGCATCTAAAATCGTACGGGAATCGATTTTCGACGTCACCCGGAAGGCGATACGCGCCGGGAAGTTCGCTTTGATGATACCCGTGATCACATTGACCGATGGCCGCTGGGTCGCAATGATCAAGTGGATGCCGATGGCCCGTGCCAACTGCGCCAAACGGGCAATGGGCGTTTCGACCTCCTTACCGGCCGTCATGATAAGGTCGGCGAACTCATCGATGATCAACACAATATAGGGCAGAAATTTGTGCCCGTCGTTGGGGTTTAGTTTTCGGGCCTTGAATTTGGTGTTGTATTCCTTGATATTCCGCACCATGGCAACTTTGAGCAACTCGTACCGGTCGTCCATTTCGATGCAGAGGGAGTTAAGGGTGTTTATTACCTTGGTATTGTCCGTAATAATCGCCTCATCGGACCCGGGCAGCTTGGCCAGAAAGTGGCGTTCGATTTTGTTGTACAGCGTCAGTTCTACCTTTTTAGGGTCAACAAGGATGAATTTCACCTCCGCGGGATGCTTTTTGTAAAGTAGGGATGTGAGTACCGCGTTCAGGCCAACGGATTTTCCCTGACCGGTTGCCCCCGCCATCAGCATATGCGGCATTTTGGCCAGATCTACTACAAAGGTCTCGTTACTAATGGTCTTGCCGAAAGCGATGGGCAATTCCATTTCCGCCTTTTGGAACTTGCTCGAGGCGATGACGGAGCGCATGGATACAACGGTCGCATTTTTGTTCGGCACTTCGATACCAATGGTGCCTTTCCCGGGTATAGGCGCAATGATACGTATACCGAGTGCAGCAAGGGAAAGGGCGATATCGTCCTCTAAGTTCTTGATTTTCGAAATACGGATGCCCGCTTCGGGTACGATTTCGTAAAGGGTCACGGTAGGTCCGATGGTCGCTTTAATCTGCGCGATACCTATTTTGTAGTTCTTGAGGGTTTCAACAATTTTATTCTTGTTGTTCTCCAATTCCTCTTGATTTATTGTGATACCGCCCGTTACACCGTGCTGATCTAAGAGGTCCATCGTGGGAAACTTATAGCTGCCCAGTTCCAGGGTCGGATCGAACTCCCCGAAATCGGCGACCAACTTGTCCGCCGTATTATCTTTTTCTTCCTTTTCCTCCACGATTTTTTCCACTTCCATGGCTAGCTCGTCGATTTCTTCCTCAACGGGAACCGTAACTTCAAACCCGTCTTTGGACTGCTTTTTCTTTTCAAGCGCAGGAATATCCTTTTTATGGGTGTAGGTGTCGATGGTTACGGGAATATCCTTTTCGGTGTTTAATAGGATGTCATCCGATGTTGCGGTCGAGGTATCGGTTTTTGCACTTCCCTTAAAATCCGAAGCCAAAGAAGCTGTTTTTGTCCTAAAGAAACTGGCCATCCCATCGGGCGTAAACTCAAAAAGGCGGACGAGGATAAAGGTCAATCCAAAGAGCAATAGTAGAAACACGCCGATTTTTCCTGTATAATCCTGTAAAAAATCATTCATTTCATAGCCGACCAAACCGCCCAATAAGGGTCTTGTATCCGCCAGAAAACCAAGGGCTATAGAAATCCATATCATAAAGATCAAGCCCCAGATCCATTTTTTGAACAGTCCTTTTTTCTCAAGGCTCAAGAAATAATAAAGACCCGTTACACAGAGCAGAATCGTTAGTATCAACGAGGCAACACCGAAACCTTTATAGACCACAAAATGGCTGACACTCGCCCCGAATTTGTTGAGCAGGTTCTTCGCCCCTTCGTTTCTATCCGCGAACTCCGTCAACAGGCTTTGGTCGTCTTGCCAAGTGAAATAAAAGGAGACGAAAGAGAAGAACAGGGCCATGCTGAGCAATATCAACAGGCTGCCCAAAATAATTTTGTTCTGTTTGGATAATCGTAGGGAAAAACCCTTTTTATTGGGTTTCGGCTTTGATTTTCGAACCTTTTTTGCCATCTATCTTTTTAAGGAATTTTCTATTTCCGGGGGCTAAATTACGAATTTGTCGGGGAAGGAGTCGGATTTGGAATCGCCGCTTTAAAATATTTTAGGTAGATAAATGATAAGTCCGACAATGATGGCTCCTATGGAAACGAGCATTACGGCCCCGGCGGAAACATCTTTGATAAAGCCTATTCGTTTGTCGAATTCCGGATGGATGAAGTCACATAGTTTCTCGATGGCCGTGTTGGCACCTTCGATACCGAACACTAGCGCAATGGCGAGTACTTGAAAAATCCACTCCGTGTTGGATATTTCGAAGTAAAAACCGGCAGCGGTCATCAAAATGGCCAGAGCGACCTGTATTTTGATGCTAGCTTCGGTACGGATCAAAAGAAGGGCCCCGCGAAACGCGAAGCCCACACTTTTGATCCGATTTTTTAAAAATGGTTCCTTAGGCATTGGTAAGTGCTTCTAGAGCTGCCTTATAATCAGGTTCGTCGACGATTTCTGGAACCTGCTCGGTATAGACAATCTCTTGGTTTTCGTTAATCACTACAACGACCCGGGAGAGTAAAGATTGTAGCGGACCGTCGGAAAATTCGAGATTGTAGGCCCTACCAAAATTCCCGTTGCGAAAATCGGATAGCATTTCGACGTTTTCGATACCTTCGGCACCGCAAAACCGGGCTTGAGCGAAGGGTAGGTCTTTAGAGATGCACAATACCTTCGTGTTATCCAGCTTGGCAACCTCTTCATTGAATTTACGTACCGATTGGGCACAGGTGCCGGTATCGATGCTGGGAAATACGTTCAATACCGTTCTTTTTCCCGAATAATCGGAAAGGGATGCCTTGGAAAGGTCTGTCTTTGTCAACTCAAAATCCGGTGCCTTAGCGCCGGTAGATGGCAGGCTGCCGATGGTGTGTATTTCGTTGCCCTTTAGGGTTATTTTTGCCATGTGTTCTGGATTTTTTTGTGGAAGGTGAAATTATGAAATATATAGGGAAAATAATCGTATACGATAAAATTTAATCGCAATCATTAGAAGCTGAGCGCTTGTGCAGCGGCGAAGAAGCCCTGCAATGTCACCGATTGATTCGTTGGCTTAACAAGGCGTAAAGCGTACGGTTTAATAAGAAGTAGTTTTGGAAGTCAACATTTTGATCTTGATGTGGAAGGCGGCAAATAGTAGGGTCATCATGGGACTCAACCAATTAAAGATGGCGAAAAGGGCATAGTCCATGGTTGGCACGCCCAGAACTCCGCTGTGATAGGCTCCGCAGGTATTCCAGGGAATCAATACCGAAGTGACTGTGCCGGAATCCTCCAAGGTCCTGCTCAGGTTTTCAGGGGCCAACCCCCGGTCTTCATAGGCTTTACTGAACATTTTTCCGGGCACTACGATAGCGAGGTATTGATCCGAGGCGGTAACATTAAGTGCCAGACAGCTTCCTACGGTGCTCGCAAAGAGTCCGAAAGTGGTCTTGGCCATGACCAATAGGGATTTGGTAATTCGGGCCAAGGCACCGATTCCTTCCATGATGCCCCCAAAGACCATGGCGCAAACGATCAGCCAAATCGTACCCAACATACCTGACATGCCCCTTGCGGAGAACAGATCGTTAAGGACGGGGTTATCCGTCGGTATCGAAGTTTCCACCGTTATGGCTTCCAAAATGCCTCTGTAGCCCGATTGAAAAGAAAGTGTTTTTGCCCCGGTTATGCCCGCGACCACATCCGGTTGAAAGATCAATGCAAATACCCCACCTAACAGGGTGCCGATCAATAGAGCTGCCAAGGGCGGGGTTTTCTTGACAATGAGGAAAATTACAAAGGCCGGTACTATAAAAAGCCAACCGTTGATGGTAAAGGTAGCCTCTATTGAGGTCAAGAGTGACTCAATATCCGCTGTTCCGCTGGTATCAAGGTTCAATCCTATAATAATAAAGGCAATTAGGGTAACTGTAATCGTGGGTACCGTGGTATACAACATATACTGTATATGGTCAAAAAGCTCTCCGCCCGCCATGGCAGGTGCCAAATTGGTGGTGTCGCTCAGGGGGGAAAGTTTGTCCCCGAAATAGGCGCCTGAAAGTACCGCGCCTGCGGTCATCCCTAAAGAGATACCTAAGGCATTTCCTATACCTATCAGGGCAATGCCGACCGTGGCGGATGTCGTCCAACTACTTCCTGTAGCTACCGAAATGATGGCACATATAAAAACACAGGCTCCCAAGAATATTGTGGGGTTCAATACCTGAAGTCCATAGTAGATCATAGCGGGAATAATGCCACTGATCAACCAAGTGCCTGCCAAGGCCCCGACCATTAAGAGGATTAAAAGGGCGCCGGTGGTAGATTTTACGTTTTCCGCAACTTCTGCCAGCATTTGTTTATAGGGCACCTTGTTCAGAAGGCCCACAATGGCAGCAACCGCACCGCCAAGTAAAAGGATGAATTGGTTGGATCCGCTCAGGGCATCGTCTCCGAATACATATACATTGTAGGCGAGCATAGCTACCAAAACGAAGACGGGAATCAAAGCCTCCCAAATGCTCAGCTCATTATTTTCAATCACACCTTGGTTTTCGCGGTGCTTACCGGATTGGGGACCTTTCATTGAAGTTGGGTTACGTAATATGGAATCCGGTAATATTACGATTTTGGATACGGTTGTGCAACTCTGCGTTGCGCTATTCGATTTACGTCATACGCCATGCGCAAAGTAAAGCACCACAAACCGTATTGCGGTCAGTGCCAAGAGGAAGGCGGATTGTTGGGATTTTGCCATGTAACCGGAAAATATTGTTAATTTTGTATCCTAATTCAAAGTGAAAATTATGAGTTCATATGATGTAGCCGTTATCGGCTCGGGGCCCGGAGGCTATGTTGCTGCCATTAGATGTGCACAATTGGGAATGAAGACGGCGATAATCGAAAAGTATAGTACTTTGGGAGGCACTTGTCTCAATGTAGGTTGTATTCCCTCAAAAGCGTTGCTGGATTCTTCGCATCATTATGAGGATGCCGTGAAACATTTTGAGGAGCATGGTATCGATATCCCAGGGGAGATCAAGGTAAATTTGGAAAAAATGATCGCTCGAAAGCAGTCCGTTGTCGATCAGACTTGTGATGGGGTAAAGTTCTTGATGAAGAAAAATGATATTACCGTTTATGAGGGATTGGGCAGTTTTAAGGACAAGACGCATATCGATATCAAGAATAGTGAGGGAAAAACGGAAACCATTGAAGCGAAGAATATTATAATCGCTACCGGAAGTAAACCTTCAAATCTACCTTTTATTGAATTGGACAAAGATCGCGTTATCACGTCGACGGAAGCCTTGAAGTTAAAGGAAATTCCCAAGCACATGATCGTTATCGGTGGCGGGGTAATCGGGCTTGAACTGGGCCAAGTATATAAACGTCTAGGCGCCGAAGTCACCGTCATTGAGTATCTTGACCGTATCATTCCCACTATGGATGCCGCACTGTCCAAGGAATTGATGAAAGTAATGAAAAAGCAGAAGGTGAATTTCAATCTTTCGCACAAGGTAAAATCCATAGAGCGAAAAGGGGATGAAATCATCGTTAAGGCCGACAACAAAAAAGGAGAGGAAGTGGAGTTCAAGGGTGACTATTGCCTAGTTTCCGTTGGCCGCCGCCCATATACCGACGGGTTGAACGCAGAAGCGGCCGGTGTGAAAATCGACGACAAGGGAAGAGTGGAAGTCAATGACCACTTACAGACCGCTACCGATACCATTTATGCCATCGGAGATGTCATCCGTGGTGCCATGTTGGCGCATAAGGCAGAAGAAGAAGGTACTTTGGTCGCGGAACAACTGGCCGGTCAAAAACCACATATCGATTACAACCTGATTCCCGGCGTGGTCTATACCTGGCCCGAAGTGGCCGCCGTTGGAAAAACCGAAGAGGAATTGAAAGAAGCGGGCGTCGAATACAAATCCGGCCAATTCCCGATGCGTGCATTAGGTCGCGCACGGGCAAGTATGGATCTCGATGGATTCGTGAAAATACTGGCCGACAAAAAAACGGACGAGGTGCTGGGCGTACACATGATCGGCGCCCGTTGCGCCGACCTGATCGCCGAAGCCGTTACTGCCATGGAATTCCGGGCTTCCGCGGAAGATATTTCCAGAATGAGCCATTCGCACCCTACCTATGCCGAAGCGGTGAAAGAAGCTGCGCTTGCGGCAACGGGGGATAGGGCGTTGCATGTTTGATGTCTAGGGTTGTGATGCTGTACTGCCCCATTAGTTATATCCTCCTGATTTGCGGTTGCAGGAGAATTTCGGTTTTTGATGTAATTCCTTGGTTTCCTAAAACTGTATAATTTTCCAATTCCAGAGAATTATGACAGAATGGAAATACGGGCCTACACCCCGGAGTTTCAATCGGGAGTCAACGATTTTCAGGTGTTTACCTTTACCGGTCTCAATTATAGTTGATATCATCGTGTTCTTAGCGCATAATTCACTAGATTCTGGTTATAAACATCTCTTTGAATAGATGTCATACCGTTTTATGCGAGCCATCACAGTACGGTGGGGTACCAGTACGTTTACAGGTGCACAGCCAGGCATCACGGTCTTCCTTGACCTCGAATACCATAGGTGGGGTGGCTCTCTTAGCCTTGTGCGAGCCATCGCAGAAAGGTTGTTCGCTGCTAAAACTACAGGTACACCAAGAATAACGTTTATCGGTCTTCAAATCGACCTGTATCGGATTGTAGCTTTTATCGCCCATTGTCAAAAGTGGATTGTTTTGGGGCTAAGATAACGAAGAAAGATTTGGAAATCAAACCGACCGATCTTTAGGTGATGGTAGTTTAGTTCTTCACAAGGCCAAAACGGCGCATTAATTTATAAAGCCGATCTTTACCAAACTCCAGGGCACTAGAACCCACTATTTCCAATTGTACCAATGCGTATTTTCCTGCCGTAGCCAGTCTTAATTTGATGGAAACTTTGTGCTTTTCGTATTGCAGGGCGGTATAGGTGCTAATGGCCATAAACACCAGGGCCCCTGAAATCGCTAGGGTGGGAGTTAGGGAATGATGCAGAAACCTGTAAAGTCCCAATCCCGTAAAACTTCCGTAGAGAATGACGAAGTGGACAATGTAGATGGACAAAGTGCTCTGTCCTATTTTAAGAACGGTAGGGCTTTTCAGAAAACTTCGCAGCAACATGAATAGGGCAAAGACCAGAAGCACATCTCCCAATCGGATAAACAGATAGTTGTTAAAGAAAACATCGGCGAACAATTGTATTCCAGTCGCTCTTGAGAAGGAAAGGAATACCTCGGTCGAGCTAAAAATCAATACTAAGCCTCCTATTGTCGCTATCGCGATAGCCGCCGGATATAAATATTTAAAATTCTTGAATTTGGTAAATAACAGGGACACAAAGCCCCCAAAGGCAGCATAGCCGAACCATGGGAAAATGGTGAATACAGATCCGTTCGATTTGGTCAGGTAGTTCGCGAAAGCATCCGGAAGAAAGGTAAAGCCCCACGTCTTATAAAGGGGTTCAAGTAGAAATAGGAATAAGGTAACACCCAATAAAAGAAAGGGTAAGAGGGATTTCTTGTGTTTTTGCGCTATCAAATAAATCCCGATAATACCTAATAGGGAAAGTCCGATGCAATGTAAAACATCCACCAGATAAAAAGAGGCGTAGAGTTCACCTTGTAGAAGTCCGAACAGGTTCATTCGCAGCAGATAGCCTATAAAAAGGAGTTCCAAGCCACGTTTGATTCCCTTTTTGACCCTCGGGTTTTTTATTCCCTGTTTGTCGCCCCGAACCAGAAGATAGGTAAAAATAAATCCGGAAACGGTAAAGAAAACCGGTGCGGTAATCCCCCTAAAATACTTCCAGACAGCGAATACCGGACTGGAAGCGTCGCGAAATGCCGTATCCAGAAGTCCGTCCACAAAATGCCCTTGAAGCATCATGAGAATCGCCCAGGCCCGCATGGCGTCGATGAAATATAGTCTGTTAGTCTTGTTTTCCACTTTAGTTCCGATTTGCCTTCCTTCATCCTATATACTTGTACAACAGTACATTTGGATGTTTTGCGGTGCAAAATTAGATAAAATAGTCGCAATTCAACTGTTTTTAATATATTTTCGCCAAAACACACTCCAAAAAATACGTTATGGCTACGATATTGGCCTTTGCTGGCAGTAATTCTTCAACATCCATAAATTTTCAATGGGTCAAACATACGGTTTTGTTGATCGAGGGACATAAAATCCAGCTCTTGGACATGGCGAATTTTCCTTTTCCGATGTATAGCGCTGATTATGAAAAGGAACATGGGCATTCGGACGCTTTGATAGCCCTGAAAGATGACATTGCCAAGGCCGACGGACTTATTATTTCGGTAAATGAGCACAATAGCAACCCTTCTGCCTATTTTAAAAACCTTATCGATTGGTTATCGCGGACGGAGCGGAAATTTTTAAACGAAAAGCCGATTCTCCTGATGTCCACTTCCGGCGGCAAAAGGGGAGGAGCCGGTGCCTTGGAGGTTACGAAAAATCTACTTCCGCGATTCGGCGCCGAGATAGTGGCCACGTTCCCGTTACCGTCTTTCCATGAGAATTTAGTTGGGACCAAAGGGGTCGTCGATCCAGAACTGGCCAAAGCCCATGCCGCGGCATTAAAAAGATTTCTCGCTAAACTTTAAAATTGATGGCCTTGCGCAAAACGGCTTCTATTACCGTTTCCGAAATTAATGGTTTTAAAGGGAAGTTACTGGATTGGGCGCAGCAGTTCGACGAGGTGGTTTGGTTGGATAGCAATGGCCACCAAGATCGCTATGGTGCCTTTGACGCCTTGTTGGCGGTAGACGGACTTACCTCGCTCGTAACTGACGTTCAAAATGCCTTTTCGGATTTAAAGGAATATCAAGAAACGGTACGAGATTGGATTTTCGGCTATCTCGGCTATGACCTCAAAAACGACGTGGAGCAGTTATCTTCAGAAAATTTCGACGGACTGCATTTTCCCGACCTGTTTTTTTTCCAGCCTAAAAAAATTATCCGAATTAGGGGGAATACCGTTGATTTTATCTATTTGAATTTGGTGGAAGATGACATCGAAGATGATTTTAAGGCGATTTCCAAAGGAAAATTACCTCGGAAGGATGGCGTTCAGGCTTCGGACGGCATCCGCATTAAACTGCGCACTTTTAAGGACGATTATTTTAGAAGGGTCGATGAAATGCTCGCCCATATTCATCGGGGCGACATTTACGAAGCCAATTTTTGTCAGGAATTTTATGCGGAAAACACCGAAATCGATGCGCTTAAAACCTATCGGAAACTAAATTCCATTTCAAAAGCGCCCTTTGCCGTTTTTTTTAAATTCCAAGATAAATTCCTGTTGTCCGCCTCCCCCGAACGCTATTTGAGAAAAAAAGGACGCAAAATTATCTCCCAGCCGATCAAAGGCACGGCAAAACGTTCCCCAAACCCTGAAACGGATGCGGCGTTGCGATCCGGCTTAAAAAAGGATGCGAAGGAGCGGGCGGAAAACATCATGATTGTCGATTTGGTGCGCAACGACCTCTCCAAGAGCGCTGTCAAAGGCAGTGTATACGTAGAAGAACTGTGCGAGGTCTATTCGTTCGAACAAGTGCACCAAATGATTTCGACCGTAACGGCCGAAGTTTCCGAAAAGGCAGATCCCGTTGAAATTATCAGGGAAACCTTCCCTATGGGCAGTATGACCGGTGCCCCCAAAATATCGGCCATGCAGATTATCGAAGAACTGGAGGCGTTTAAACGCGGACTTTATAGTGGTGCAGTAGGCTACTTTACTCCTGAGGGGGATTTTGATTTTAATGTGGTCATTCGCAGTATTCTCTACAACGCCACGGAAAAATATGTTTCCTATGCGGTTGGTAGTGCCATTACCGCCAAATCCGTTCCAGCAAACGAATATGAGGAGTGCTTGTTGAAAGCAAAGGCTATGCGTGAGGTTCTAGGAGGTGGTTAAGGCGCAAATTCAAGTCTAAGTTCAAGTTCAAGTTCAAAAAAAGTTTAAAAGTTTAGCGGTTTATATATTTCTGATCAACTGTATAGTTCTGAACCCACAACGCTACACTCTTAACTTCTTCACTACCTTTGTTGCATGTTACGGTCATTTAAAACCCATATCGAAACGAAGTTTCCGGAGCTGCTGAAAACGCCCTTCCTATTGGCCAGTAGCGGAGGCATCGATAGCATGGTTTTGACCGATCTGTGTTCACGATGTGGAATGGATTTTGCCCTAGCACATTGCAATTTCCGTTTGCGTGGGACGGATAGTGATGCCGATGAAGAATTCGTTGCGGAAACGGCCAACAGGTTGAACAAAAAAAAATACATAACCCATTTCTATACAATGGATTATGTATATGAACATAAAGTTTCGGTGCAAATGGCAGCCAGATCGCTTCGCTATACCTGGTTTGCTGGACTCATGCAAAAAACCGGCATCAAAACCTTGGTCACCGCACATCACGCCGATGATAATCTAGAAACTTTTCTGATTAATCTATCCCGTGGCACCGGTATCGAAGGTTTAACGGGAATACCAGAAAAAACGGATAGCATCTCACGGCCATTGTTGGCTTTTTCACGGGAGCAGATCGAGACCTACGCCCACGATGAAAATATCGAATGGCGCGAAGACAGTAGCAACGCCGATACCAAATATCTTCGGAACAACATCCGACATCAAATACTGCCACTGCTAAAGGCGTTGAACCCTAATTTTTTGGAGAATTTTAGAAAAACTCAAACCTATCTGGTCCAAACGGCTTCGATAGCCGCCGACCATATTCTCGGATTAAAGGAAGCCATTTTCCGTGAAGAGGGTAAGA
>NZ_JBGTHY010000356.1:0-3265 GCF_041745955.1 Pricia sp. | reverse complement strand
AGCGGTCTTTCATTCGGCCGCTGGGGTCGACCTGCCACATCGTGTATTTGGCGTTGAAATAGGTGGTGGCACCGTCGAAATACCCGCTCTGTACCAAAACGTTCAGATAGGGATTCTGGGCCATGGCCTGCCTTAAATCGTCGCGGGTAGTGTCGTTTTCATTATCCCACGGATGCACGGGTCCGAACATATTGTATTTAATATCCGTTTTAAAATTCAGTTCTTCCTGCATATAATAATTGATGGCAGGGGTGAATGAATGTAGCCAAGAGGTGAGTTCGGGGTTATAATCCGGCTCCATGCCGGCCACTTGCCGATCGAAGCCCAAATACCGGCTGTCGAGTCTTCCGAGGGTATAGGCACCTTTATCCCTTAAAAGATTTTTCCAGAAATAGGAAGTCGATACGACTAGGTTTTGGTCGAGGATTTCTTCTTTTGATAGTCCTGAATAGTAGGCCATTTTTTCGGCAACGGCATTTTTTTCGGTCTCCCCGATATTCCAGCCTTTCGCCAAAGCGGGAATCAAGGTGTTTAACGTGTAGTCTTCTGATTCCGGAAGAATTTCAAGCAAGTCTTTGTTTTGAAGCTCGGCCGGAAGCGCCTTATGGTACCAAGCGGCCGCGGTAAAATACGGAAGGTTGAGCGCATCGGAAACCGGTCCGCCGACCCGGATGACCTTATAATCGGCGGGAGAAACCATTATGACGCCGTTCAGGTACATCCATTGCTGCTCTTGCAACGCCAAGGATAGGCCCATTACCCGGGTACCGCCATAACTTTCGCCTATAATATATTTGGGAGATCGCCAGCGGTTGTTTCGGGTCACAAAAGTGTTCAGCCATTCCGCCAAATATTTGATATCCGCATTGATACCGAAGAACTTTTTACGGTCTTTTTCCTCCAATTCTTCGGGAATGGTGCGGGAATAGCCCGTATTCGCAGGGTTCACGTACACGATATCGGTAACGTCCAACACCGAAAACGGATTGTCCTGTACCCCATACGGTTGCACGGGATAGCCCTCAGCGTCGATTTTCAGGGCACGTGGCCCGGTATACGCCAAGTGCATCCACACCGAAGCCGAACCCGGTCCGCCGTTGAAGGAAATCAATAAAGGTCTTGCCGCGCGGTCCTTGACGTTGTTACGGGTATAATAGGTGTATTGAAGTGCGGCGATAGGTTGGCCTTTTTCGTCCCAAGCGGGCTGCATACCCGTCGTGGCCGTATAATCAATAGGTGTTCCGTTGATAGTAACGCTGTGCTGCGTAGTAATGGTGGTATCCATGGAGATTTTACGCTCATATGCCGAATGTATTGCAGTATCAGCCTTTGGAGTATCCTTTTTCTGGGCTTGTAGGGAAAATTGAAAGCAAAGTAGTAAAGGAATACCGAGGTATAATGTTTTCATTTAAGGAGTGATTTAGGTAGGCTTTAAAAATAGGTAAAAAAGTTCAAGGGTCTAGGCGTTTGGTAGTTTATATCATCTTTCCGGACATTCAAACACGAACTAACCGCTCTTTTTCTTCCAGAAATTTGAGAGGAGTATAATTTCATTGGGTTTAATTTCCCTTATTCTATGATTAAAACAAGCATGAAAACGGATGGTTTTCATCCAATCAAAAAACTTTCTTCCTCTGAACGCCTCGTGGGTCTGCCCCGAGGATTATTTACTATGTGATTTTATTTTTTTTTCAAATTTGCAACCTTCAACCCATAACATCGTATCATCCTCTTAATCCCAAAAACCCTAATTTGGATAATCACTCAAAATTTCTCAAAAACCCCCAACCCAAATAGCGCAAAATCATACTTTACGGGATCCACTGGATCGAGCTTACGTAGGTTTTTATCAAGTTCGGCCAGCGCTTTGGCATCGTTCTGTTTCCGTTTAAGCAATTTCAGTTTTCGCGCCACGTTTCCTGAATGTACGTCCAGTGGGCAAGACAGGCGCTCGGTACCGATACTTTTCCAGAGTCCAAAATCCACTCCCTTAGTATCCGGTCGAACCATCCATCTTAGAAACATATTGATCCGTTTGGCTGCGGAACCTTTTAGCGGGTCACTGACATGTTTTTGGGTACGGGCAGGGTGGGGGAGTTCGAAGAATATTTTTTTAAAGGAGGATATGGAGGATTGCAGGAAAGGGACTTGATCGTTTTTTGCGAATACGGCTTCGAGTCCTCCATGATTTTCATACATATTTTTAAGGCTTTCGACAAAATAGGATGCATCCCGCCCGTTGAACGTACGGTGTACAAAGCCGGATAGTTTTTCCAAGTCCGGTTCTTGATGGTTTTTGACGAAATCATAGGGAGCATTATCCATCAGCTCCATTAGTAGGGTGGCATTGTTGATAATGCTTTTTCGATTGCCCCAAGCGATGCTCGCGGTCAAAAAGGCACTGATCTCGATATCCTCTTTTTTTGAAAAGCGATGGGGAATCTGTAGGGGATCACTTTCCAAAAACTTTGGGTGTTCGTATTGTAGGACTTTGGCGTCCAGAAAATCCTTGAGCTCCTTTTTCGTCATTTCGTTTTCATGATCATCCCATCGACCATCGTGAGCTTCCGATCGGCCATATCGGCCAATTGCTCGTTGTGGGTCACGATGACGAAGGTCTGTCCGAATTGGTTGCGGAGGTCGAAAAATAGTCGGTGAAGGTTGTCCGCACTCTCGGAGTCAAGATTACCGCTTGGTTCATCGGCAAAGATGATCGAAGGGTCGTTGACCAAGGCCCGGGCTACGGCGACACGTTGCTGTTCACCGCCGGAGAGTTCGTTCGGTTTATGGTCGTAGCGTTTTGAAAGTCCCAAAAAATCTAGGAGTTCCTTGGCTTTGGCTTCCGCCTTGGCCTTGGGGGTGTTTTTTATGAACGCGGGAATGCAGACGTTTTCCAGTGCCGTAAACTCCGGCAACAACTGGTGGAATTGAAAGATAAACCCGATATGCTCGTTCCGAAATCGAGCCAAATCCTTATCCGACAAGGTATTGGTCGCTACCCCGTTGATTAGCAGTTCGCTTTGTTGGGGATTTGAAGGCCCATCTAAAGTACCCAGAATCTGTAGTAATGTCGTCTTACCCGCCCCGGAAGTACCGACGATGGAGACGATTTCCTTTTTTTGAATGTGAAGTTCAACCCCTTTCAGCACCTGTAGGTCCCCATAAAATTTTTGAATGTTTTTGGACTTGATCATACTATTGTTTTAGAAAGGAATTACAGGTCACATCCTTTAAAATTCAAAAATACTAAAAACAATACATTGAA
>NZ_JBGTHY010000355.1:0-11303 GCF_041745955.1 Pricia sp. | reverse complement strand
AAATCGATCAATCCAAAAAGGGTCATATTGAACGGCGATATCATCGATATCTGGCAGTTCAATAAGAGATACTGGCCCAAGTCGCACATGAAGGTCGTAAAACTGTTGATGGAGTGGGTATCAAAGGGCGTAAAGGTGCATTATATCACCGGTAACCACGACGAGATGCTGCGAAAGTTCGTCGGGTTCAAATTGGGGTCGTTCTCCATTGCCAACAAATTGGTACTCCCCATACACGGAAAAAAGGCATGGCTGTTTCACGGTGATGTTTTCGACGTGACCATGCAACACTCCAAATGGTTGGCAAAGCTCGGGGCGATGGGGTACGATATGTTGATCTTGATCAACAGGGCTGTCAACTTTTGCTATAAAAAAATAGGCAGGGGACCGGTTTCCATGTCCAAAAAAATTAAGAACGGGGTCAAATCGGCGGTCAAGTTCATCAATAATTTTGAGCGAACGGCTACCGATATTGCCATAGAGAACAAATACGACTACGTCATATGCGGCCACATACACCATCCGGAAATCAAGACCATAGAAAATGCGAACGGATCGGTGATCTATCTCAATTCGGGGGACTGGGTAGAGAACCTGACCGCACTGGAATATTATAAAGGCAAATGGTCGTTGTACCGGTACGAAGACGATGTGAAGCTCAAAGCATACGCCATGGATGCCGACGACCCCATAGAAAGTCTTGAAAAGGAAGAACTTTTTCAAAGGATGATGACAGAATTTCAGCATCTTGACCGTCCGGAAGCTAAATATAAAGCATCCTAAAGATAACAATCCGATGAAAGTACTATACGCCATCCAAGGAACGGGCAACGGCCATTTGAGCAGGGCACGTGATATTGTTCCCGTTCTTCAACGGAAGAATATTGATCTCGATATACTGATCAGTGGTACACAAGCGGACATCCGAATACCCTATCCCATAAAATATCAACTGAACGGATGGAGTTTTATATTCGGAAAAACAGGTGGTGTCGATATGTGGCGTACCTATTTGAGGACCAATGCGGCACACCTTCAAAAAGAGGTCAAAAATGTTCCCGTTTCTGATTACGACCTGATTATCAACGATTTTGAGCCGATTTCGGCCTGGGCCTGTAAATTACGGCAGAAACCCTGTATTGCGCTGAGCCATCAGGCCGCATTGCTATCCCCACATACGCCAAGACCCAAAAAAAAGGATGCCTTGGGACAACTGATCCTTAAAAAATATGCGCCTTCTTCGGCGCAGTACGGCTTCCATTTTAAAAAGTATGACAGTACGATGTATACCCCTATCATTCGGCAGGAGGTGCGGAACACGACCAGAACGAAGGGAGACCACTATACGGTGTACCTGCCATCCTATAGCGATGAAAAAATCATGGACATGCTTTCCCCTATTCCGAACGTTTATTGGGATGTTTTTTCCAAACATAACCGAACGAAGTTCTTTTGGAAGAATATGACCTTTCGGCCTATCGAGAATGCCGCTTTCATACAAAGTATGGCCAGTAGCAAGGGCGTTCTGTGCGGTGCGGGCTTCGAGACCCCGGCAGAGGCACTGCACATGCAAAAGAAACTGTTGGTCATACCCATGAAAGGGCAATACGAGCAACAGTGCAACGCCGCCGCCCTTTTGGAAATGGGCGTACCGGTAGTGAAATCGTTAAAAAAGAAACATCTGGACAAAATCAAGGGCTGGGTCGACAGCGATACCAAAGTGGATATATTCTACCCCGATATCACCGAAAATATCATCGATCGCCTGCTCGAGGAAACTTTGGTGAGGCCGATACGTGAATTTCTATAAATGCCCGAAAATTTCGAACCCCCTTTGTTCAATTTAAGGCCTCGTGATTTTGGAAAGGATTTTGTTTGGGGCGTGTCTACGGCAGCCTATCAAATAGAAGGTGCACACGATATTCACGACAAGGGGGTTTCCATCTGGGACAGATTCGTTTCAAAAAAGGGAAATATCTCTCAAGGACAGCATGGCCGAATTGCCTGTGATTTTTACCATCGTTACCAAGAGGATATTCTTCTCATGAAAGCAATGAACATTCCCCATTTTCGCTTTTCGCTATCATGGACCAGGCTACTACCCGATGGTATCGGGAACGTAAGCGAAGAAGGAATCGCCTTTTATAATCGGGTCATCGATTTCTGCTTGGAATATGATATCACGCCTTGGGTTACCCTATACCATTGGGACCTGCCACACGCCCTGGAAAAAAAGGGCGGCTGGACGAACCGTGACATACTGGGCTGGTTCGAGACCTACGTACGGCTTTGTGCGGAAAGTTTCGGCGACCGGGTAAAACATTGGATGATACTCAACGAACCTATGGTCTTTACAGGTGCCGGTTACTTTCTGGGGGTGCATGCCCCGGGCCGAAAAGGCCTGAAAAACTTCTTGCCCGCAGTTCACCATGCGGTACTATGCCAAGCATTGGGGGGAAGGGTATTGCGCGATGCTTTGCCCGATGCGATGATCGGCACCACCTTTTCGTGTTCACGGATATCTTCCTTTACTGACCGTACCAAAGACATTAAGGCCGCCGAAAAAGCGGATGCTTTGCTCAATCGCCTTTTTATAGAACCTAGCTTGGGAATGGGATACCCTACCGAAAGCGTGCCGGTACTTCAAAAAATAGAGAAATATCAAAAGACCGAAGATAGTAAGGACTGTATTTTTGATTTTGATTTTATAGGCATTCAAAATTATACCCGAGAGGTCGTAAGGCACAGTTATACCGTACCTTATCTACACGCCAAAATCGTCAAGGCTAGCCAACGGAACGTAAAGATCACTACAATGGACTGGGAAGTGCACCCGCCAAGTCTATATGCGATGATCGGCAAGTTCAACGCCTACAAAAAAATCAAGAAAATAATTGTCACGGAAAACGGCGCCGCGTTCGAAGATAGACTGCAAAACGGAAAAGTCACCGATTCCGAAAGGACCACGTACATAAAGGCATACCTAGAACAAATTCACAAAGCGCAGAAGGATGGCCTAAAGGTATCCGGCTACTTCGTTTGGTCGTTTACCGACAATTTCGAGTGGGCCGAGGGCTACCGCCCCAGATTCGGACTTGTATATGTCGACTTCGACTCGCAAAAACGAACCGTTAAGGATTCCGGTAAATGGTATGCCTGTTTTTTGGGTTCACAAAATGGCCGATAAACCATCTTTTTTAAATAAATCCGAGAATCTTGTTTTTTGATCATGATAGGGCCCAATCGATTTTTGTTAAGTAAAAGTTACTCAGTCGTAAATAAATCCCTTTATAGGCCCTCATCCGAAGAAACCTTAATATAAGCTTTACCCTACGGGAACATTTTTTAAGGGGCTAATCTATTTCTTTGTATCGAGAACCAACTAGTTACGAACATGAAGAAGTTACTGCCAATTCTTAGCTTTTTATTCAGTCTTTGCGCCGCCCAGGCCCAGACCGGAAATATTCAGGGCACCATATCGGATGAGAACGGAATTTACGTTCCAGGGGCCAATGTTATGATTCCCGCTTTGGGCAAGGGCGCTATATCCGATTTTGACGGCCGGTTTACCTTGGTCGATATTCCAGCGGGTAACTACTCCTTGAAAATCACCTTTTTGGGCTATGCCAACCAAGAACAGGAAGTGACCGTAAATGCCGGTAAAACCCAGTCGCTATCCATTTTTATAAACCCGAAGACCTTAGACCTTGAAGGGGTCGAGGTCACGGCGTACGGATTGGGCGGCCAAGCGAAGGCCCTCAACACCCAACGGACCAATATGAACATCACGAACGTGGTCTCGACGGATCAGATCGGCAAATTTCCCGATGCCAATATCGGTGATGCGGTCAAGCGAATTCCCGGTATTACGATGCAAGTGGATCAGGGCGAGGCGCGGAATATTATCGTCCGCGGATTGTCGCCACAATTGAACTCCGTAACCTTGAACGGCAGCCGTATTCCATCCGCCGAAGGCGATAACCGAAACATACAGATGGATCTGATTCCCGCCGATATGATCCAGACCATTGAGGTCAGCAAGGCGGTAACGCCCGATATGGATGCCGATGCCCTGGGCGGTTCCGTCAATCTGATCACGAGAACTTCCCCTCAGGGTTTTCGGCTTTCGGCAACGGCAGGCTCGGGCATCAATTTTATTACCGACAAGCCGATATGGAACGGTTCTTTTCTTCTGGGGAATAGAAGCGAAAACGGAAAATTCGGTTGGATGCTCGCGGCATCTTATAACGCCAAGGATTTTGGTTCCGACAACGTGGAAGCGGAATGGGCAGATGAGTTCGAATTCAATACCGGTGAGGAGGACGAAGACGGCGAGCCCATTTTAGAGGAAGTCGATGTCGACCCCTATACCAATGTAAACGAACAGCGCACCTATCTGGTACAACGGATCAGACGCAGTTTTTCGGCCAATATAGACTATAAGTTCGACCCCAATAATACTGTTTTTTTGAAGACCATGTACAACTGGCGCGACGACCGCGAAAACCGCTATGTCCTGGAACAGGGAATATTGGATGCCGAAGATTTCGGGATAGACGACTTCACGGTAACCAATGGCGTACCCACCCGTTTTCCCGCAGAAATAAAACGGGAAACAAAGGCAGGTCTTGATGACAATAGAAGTAAAAACAGAAGGTTGGAAGACCAGCGCATGCAGAACTACAGTTTGGGCGGCGACCACCTGTTCGGTTCGCTGAAGATGGATTGGATGGGGGCTTACGCCAAGGCCTCCGAAGAACGCCTTAACGAACGCTATGCCGTATTTGCATCGGAATATTCGGTCATCAACGACAACAATGACCCCGGATTCCCCTTGATGACCGCTGAGAACCCAGCGGATGCCAATGATCTGGGAAATTTTGAATACGACGAGATCACCAACGAGAACCAATATACGGCAGAGGAGGATATCAACGTCTTCATGAATTTCGAACTACCTGCCGATTTCTTTGGAAACGGTGACGGTACTTTAAAATTCGGGGGCAGAGGAAGATTTAAAAGCAAATTTCGGGACAATGTCTTTTTTGAGATTGACTTGGAGGATACCTTTCCGACCCTAGCGGATGTCCCCGTTAAAGACTATACCGATGCCGATTTTTTGGCCGGCAGTCAATATCGTGCGGGCCTATATGCGGATGAGGTATGGCTGGGGCGATTGGACCTGTCAGGCGGCAATTTGGTACAGGACGAGTTTCTGGCCGGCAACTATAATGTTGAAGAAAATGTTTATGCCGGGTATGCGATGTTCGATCAAAAATTGACCGAAAAACTTTCCGTACTCGCCGGGCTACGGCTGGAGAGTACCCAGGTTTCCTCGACCGGAAACTTAGTGGTTTTCGATGATGAGGGTGATTTTGACGCCGAGGCCAGCGACATCACCAACGACGAGAGCAGCTATACCAATATTCTGCCCGGCGTACATTTGAAATATGACATTTCAAACAACACGATTCTACGTTTTGCATGGACGAATACCTTGGCCAGGCCCAATTATGTAGATTTAGTTTCCTTCGTGAACATCGTCAACGAAGACGAAGAGATTCAGGTCGGCAACCCAGATCTGGATGCGACCACCTCGATGAACTTCGACGTGATGGCCGAGCATTATTTTGAAAGCGTCGGACTGATTTCCGGGGGATTGTTCTATAAGGATATAAAGGATTTTACGTTCACTAGCATTTCCGGGATTTCGGATAATACATACGGGGCGGATGCCGTAGGTTACGACCTGTTCCGACCCTTAAATGGGGATGCCGCATCGATATTCGGGGCCGAAATCGCCTTTCAGCGGCGGCTCGATTTCCTTCCCGGATTCGCCAAAAATTTCAGTCTGTATCTTAATTACACCTACATAAGCTCTTCCGCCGACGGAATTACCAATGAAGACGGTGACGTGCGTACCGATATCGACCTGCCCAACACGGCCCCCAATATGTTCAACGGCTCATTGGGCTATGCCGATAAAAAATTTACCGCACGCCTTTCCGCCAATTTTTCCGACGCGTACATCGACGAAATCGGCGGCAACGCCTTTGAGGACAGGTACTATGATACCCAGTTTTTTCTGGATTTCAGTGCCAGTTTTGCGATTACCGATAATTTGAGGGGCTATGCCGACCTGAACAATATCACCGATCAGCCTCTACGCTATTTTCAGGGGATAAAGGCACGCACCCAACAAGTGGAGTTCTACGGTCAGCGTTTGACATTGGGCCTGAAGTACGATCTGTTCAAAAAATAAAGTATTAGCCAACCAATGCACCATGTCGTAAAGACCGTCCAAGAAACTGGGCGGTTTTTGTCTAAATTCACATCCATGAACCAATATCTGGCACCCTTAGTATCCATCTTTATTCTAACCTCGTGCAACCGCAGCAAACTTCCGCCGATAGCACCCGATGTGATCACCGAAAACACCCTGAACGATACCGATGATCCGGCCATTTGGATCAACCCCGACGATGCCTCCCAAAGTATCGTCTTCGGAACGGACAAAGAAACCAACGGTGCCATCTACGCTTTCGACCTAGACGGAAAGATCATCGAAGAAAAAACCATCCGAAATATCAAAAGACCCAATAACGTCGATGTGGAATACGGTTTTCGCCTGAACGATTCCACTACAACTGATATTCTGGCCTTTACCGAACGCGAACGTAAACAAGTACGTATCTTTTCCGTACCCGATATGAAACCCTTAGATGGTGGAGGATTTCCCGTTTTTCAAGATGAGACCGATTCGGAATTTCAATTTCCCATGGGAATAGGTCTTTACAAATCACCTAAGGATTCAGAAATCTATGCGATTGTCGGTCGAAAATCGGGGCCTGTTGAAAATTATCTGTACCAATACAAAATAACAAGTCAATCCGCACAGCCGGTTAGGCGCGAGCAGCCCGTAAGGTTGGGGGAGTCAACCCAGTCACCGAATTTCCCGAATTCGGTGAAGTTTGAACTTGTACGGAAATTTGGAAAATTCAGTGGTGAAAAAGAAATCGAGGCCCTCGCAATAGACGATGAAAACGGATTCGTCTACTATTCCGATGAAGGGGTGTGTATCAGAAAATACCATGCGGAACCCGGTAAGGGCGATACCGAGATCTCCTGTTTTGGTGGAGACTATTTTCTTGATGACATAGAGGGCATTGCCTTGGCTCTTTACCCAAACGGAGAGGGCTATCTGATCGTTTCGAACCAGCAGCTGGGCGAATTTAATATTTTTTCAAGAAAGGATAATTCCTTTATCAAGGCCGTAAACCTGACCACCTTTGAAACCGATGGCTGTGAAGCGGTAACCGTTCCCTTGAACACCACCTTCCCCAACGGCCTTTTCGTGGCCATGAACGACGAAAGGAATTTTTATTTTTATGATTTGGGGAAGGTAGTGCCTGAACGGGAATGATTTAATTGGAATCTTGTGAAAATCTTTTTTCCGAAAAGTATTGAGAGCTTTGCAGTATGCCGAATTATTTTTGTGAGAGCTGACGAATTTTAATTTTTGTCCTAAAAAAACGTTCGTTTTAACATGCCCTAAAAAACTAACGTTTCACGAACTTCTTTACTCGGCATTAACCCTGCATGAATGGAGTGCTAACCGTTGTGACCCATAAACATTCAACTACATCGTAAGCTATCCACTTGAAAAGTTAGCAAAAATAAATTGATTACTAGTCAAGCAAAGAGAGCATTAACTGGACGGTAGATAGTAATTCTTTTCTGTCGTGCCGTATCTTGGAAATCACCTTGATTCCATTGTAGTGGATAAATAGCATCGAGGCCATTGCTTTGGGGTCTATATTTTTGTTGACTTCCCCTTTTTTAATGCCAGTTTGAATGTAATCCTCGAACAGGCCTTCTATGGTTTCTTTATTGAGGGCCAAAGAATCGCAGATTTTGGTATTACCGGGCAGGAGTTCCGTAGCGGTGTTGACCACAAAACAACCTAACCCTTTATTTTCAATTGTTTCATCAATAGCAATTTCAAACAGTTTGCTCGTATGCCCTTCTAGGCCTACTATTTAAAACTTATGTATTCGTCTGTCCGTGTCAGTAATACACCGGTTAATAAAAAGGTTATTTAGGGTCTGCTGATTTTCATGTTGCCTAAAGTTGCTTTGGCATGGCAATTTCGGGCATTTTCCGGTCGACCCCGTCAATAGTTGCGAGAAGCCCCGTAAAAACACTTCCAGGGGGCGGCAAAGATTTCCTGGGAGGGCCCCTATCCCAGACAGGGCACTGAAAATGGCGTTAAGGTCCCGACCCTCAGCCCAAATATTTGGCTTGTTGAAGAGGGCCTATGGAAGATAAAGAAAATCGTGGTAATTGGAAAGCAACGTTCCATACCTCAGGGGCGTCCGCATTTTTACATCTGAAAGACCCAAAGGATAAAAAGACTTTGAATCTGGTACAGGATAAATTGGAAGGTTTGCAGGAAAACTACAAAAAGTTGTTTAGGGTAATGAATTGGGAAGAACTGGATCGCATCGGCGCGGATCACAACGCCGTGTTAGCCTTGGCCCTCTTTATGCAAACAGTAGTTGGCCTTGGGATTAAGATTGCGGCTGAGGCCAAGGAGCAATTTCTTGTAAGATACCTGTTGCCGAATCAAAATCCTTGAGCGCAGGCCGAAAACAATAAAACCGGAACTAAGTCCGGTTTTATTTACTGGCATATTCAATAAGGGGTAAGAACGTACCGACAACTACGGCACACAAATATAGGCAGCCGATTCTTTCTCGAAGTTATGACCGTTTGATCAAAACGTTATCAATTTCAGCGAAAATCGTGTTAGGTCGGAAGGTAAAAAATTGCCTTTATAAAGGAAGCGCAAAAGCGTCTGAAAATCTTCTAAAACAAAAAAACCGATGTCCCCATCGGCTTATAAACTTAACTGACTCAAATAAGTAAGAACGTATGCCGGATAGTGCACTGCAAATATTAAAATTTTGATCGGTTTCGAGGTTATCCCATAATTAGGAGAATATTAAGTTATCGGGGGGAACTGAAAACTCCCCTATACCCATTATACATCAAAGGGTGTGGGTTTTGAAAACCTATCCTAATAGACTACCTTCCAATAATCTACGTATTCAACACCGCATTCTTACCCTCAAAAACCAGATAGTTTTCCGAGTCAATGGTATCTACAAATCGGTATGAGGCCGTTGCCGAACCGCTTGTGAACCCAGCCATGACATAACCCCTGCGCGATGCATCGAAATACTTCAGGTTATCGATCAATAGGGTAAACGCCCTTTCGATGCCCATAATGGTATCTGGGTCGTCGCCGAACAGCCCTTCAAAGCCGGGGGAGGTCACGGAGGAACAGGCGAATTCCTCTCCTATTTTGTTTCCACCGCTATCCAATAGGTCGTTGTTCCATGCGTTGTGCGTATCGCCGGCAAGTACCACCGTATTCTTTCCTTTCAATAGGGAGAATAGCCTTTCGCGCTCTACGGGATAACCGTCCCAGGCATCCAAATTGTAGGGCAATACACTGTTGATACGGGATAGTTCCGCATTGGTCAATGTGGGGTCGTTTTGCAAGGCCCTTGTCTTTAAAACGGATAACTCGGTAATCAACTGCAACAGCTGTTGAAAGGTTTCGGGCGTGGCATTTCCAGAGGCGATCGCGCCAATGGACAACAGAAGTTCGGCGGGAACAAACATTTTGCCCATCAACACCTGCTGCCCGATAACCTGCCATGATGCACCACTACCTCCTATCGTACTGCTGGCCCATGATAGTTGTTCGGGGCCCAAAAGGTTTCTCGAAGGGTCGCCAATGGCCTGTGAGAATGCAGCTACGTCAAGATTGCCGTCGGCCCTAAAGTAATCGGAAAAGCTCAACTGCTTGTCACGCCCGATGATTCTGGTGTCCAACATGACGAGGTTCACCAAGTTTCCGAACTCGAAATTGCGGTAGATAATGGCGCCGTTATCGGTACGTATCGGCAAATATTCGCCGTGTACCCGGATTGCCCGGTTCTTTCGCTGCTGATAATTACCCTCATCTTCATCGTGGTTCTCGGCGCCTGTCTTATAGGCATCGTTGGTAATCTCATGATCGTCCCAGACCACGATAAAGGGTTTTTTTTGGTGGGCCAGTTGCAGACCCTCGTCGGTGCGGTATTGACGGTAGCGCATGCGATAATCCTCCAAACTTAAAATCTCCGTTTTTGGGTCGTGTACGCGGTTCAGGGCCTCTGTATTATGGTTAGTACCATAATCGCCCTCTCCATATTCGTAAATATAATCGCCCAGATGTACGACCACATCGGCATCGCTGTGGGCGATGGCGTCATAGACGTTGAAGAGCCCTGCGGGAAAGTTACTACAGGAGCAGATCGCCAATTTAAGGCTATCGAGCGATGCCCCGGCCTGAGGGAGGGTAATGGTTTCGCCAATTACCGATTCGGCCCTAAGTTCTTCTTGAACGAACCGATAAAAAATAGTTGCTTTCGGCCGCAAGACCGGTGACGTCTTCGATAATCGTAAAGTCATTGGCAGCGGAACCGACGGTAACACCTTCCGCCGCTATCCTATGAAAACCGAAATCGGTAGCGACCTGCCATTTCACCCTGATTTCTTTGTGGATTTCCGTTTCGGTCGGTGTAAAACGGGTCCAGATGATAACTGCGCTATCCGTCGGGTCAAAACTGCCAACTCCATGCAAAAATCTGGGGATATTGTCTTTTCCGCCACCGCCCAAAAGTGGAAAATCGTCATCCTTGCAGGCCAAAAGCTGCGAACTCAATATAATGCCCCCGGAGGCTAAAATGGATTTGGCCAAAAAGGCCCTGCGCGATGTAATTTCTCGTTTCATAACAATGCTTTAAAAGTTTTGATGAAACTAATGCCCGAACGTTCTTTTTGGGTTAGGGGAATATTATAAAGTATTTATGTTTTACCGGGATATGTTAAGAAAACAAAAAACGCCCCCACAAAACTGTCAGGGCGGTTCTTTGTCTTTTAAGGTAACGTTACACTACTTGTCCCAACCTTTCCAAGTCTCTATTGCATCGACCGCCTCGTTGGTATAATCGGTAAACACGCCGTCGACCCCCGCGTCGAAAAACAGATGGTATTCGGCCTCCGGGTCTCCGCCGCTCCATTTTTCATCCTCGTTTCTAAAGGTGTACGGGTGTACCTGCAAGTCATATTTGTGCGCCAAGTCAATGAAATCGGTTGCGGGCAAAACGGTAATCGTTCCTGACGCATCCGTTTCAAAGGGGATGATAAAAGGCTTCCACGGGCCGATACCATCGGCATAGGATGCCGTA
>NZ_JBGTHY010000354.1:0-17836 GCF_041745955.1 Pricia sp. | reverse complement strand
TTCCCGTAAGGTAAACCCAAGACTTTTATACAAATTTATGGCTGCCTCACGATGATGACCAGAAAAAAGGATTACGCCGTCCAAATTTTTATGTTTGGCCTCTTCCAAGAGTTTTTCCATAAGTTTTCTTCCGATGCCTTTCCTTCGGTGTTCGGTGTCTACCACCACATCCTCTATCATTCCTCGGTGGCCTGAAATTACTTTATAGGTTGCCAACAGGGCAATTCCAACAATCTGGTTTTCAATGCTGCATGCGGCAAAGATAATATGATTATCTTCCTGTAGAATTTGGTGCAGGGGACATTGTTTGATGCTGTCGTTCAACTGCTTGTAAAGTTCCGTGATTTGAAATCGCATCGTATCGTCAATGTCGGATTTTTTTAGAATTTCTATCTCCATAAACTTCTGTATTATTTAATTATAGGCTTTTACATCCTCCATTTTAAAGTCCATAGGGCCCAATTGGTGCGAGGTTGGCAAAAACACGCCACTTTCCATAATCTGCCAATCCTCCCAAGTCGCTTCAAGTCCCCCTATAGGAATAATCTCGACCCACATCCGGAAACTTTCGGGCAAACCTTTCTGATTGAGTTTCCAAAGATACGAATCACCGGGCGTAGTTCCCCCCGAAGTATAAGTAATCATGAGGCCATCGGAACCATCTTCCAAGGTGACCAGACTTCGCCCCGTACCGCTGTCAAAAACCTTGAAGGGTGCTACAAGCCAAAAGGAATCATTATTGAAGTTAGACACCGCCTTTTCGATCAATTCCGCTCTAAGACCTTTTTCAACCCGAATATCCCTTTCAAAAACGCTGCTTTTTTCAGGATTGCCTAAATTTAAAAGAACACGATAAGCTTCCCATTCCACGAGTGCTATGCCTAGCTGTTTATCTCGTAGGCGTTTAAAGTGTCAGGGCGACTGCAGTACGGGTAAGCGGCTACCAAGGCCATTTCGGTAGCGACCATGGCATCAAAGGCATTGCCGCCTTTTTTCAGGACTTCCACTCCTATTTTAGAGGCTTCCTCCCGAGTGGAAACGACCATAGCCGTTTCAGTGACCAATCCGGTCGGGATTGCGGGTAAGGTTTTGCAGCAGACCAAAAGTAGTAGGATGATTCCTAAGGAGAATAGATTTTTGTACACTTTCATTAAAAAAGGTCTGGTTTACAAAAGTTCATGAATTAAAAAAGGATTGCTAACCACCGTAATCGGATGAAATCGACAAGAACTTCTCTTTCGCGAATATCACCAATTTCTCGAAAAACTCGGTAAACTCCTCCTCAAAAGCATTATAATGTTCCTCAAGGTCTACGATGGCAAAGTTCATTCCAGATTTGTTCTTTGTTCTTCGGTTCATACCGTTCAGTACTTTTCCTATACCTTCCAAATTGGCGTAATTCAAGAGCCAATTGTCAGATATCATGTAGGGTATCATCCGTTTTACGCCATCCGGTAAAATGGCATAGTTATCCCCCAACAAATCATAGAACCTATCGACAAAAACCGCAAGGGGCTCGTTGGAATAGGTGCTCCAGTTCTTGGCCAAAAAATGATCGTAATAGATATCAACGATTACCCTGCTGTAATGGCTGTAGTTTTTATGCAGCTTTTTACTACTTTTTTTAGGTATGGGATGTGTATCGGTAAACGTATCGATCTCACGATGTAAAAAGATGCCTTTCTGCACGCGCTCGGGTAAATGTTTGTACTTGTTGGCTCGGATACTGTCCGCCATAAAATTCCCCAAAGCGATTTCATCGTCCCCAAAGGAAAGATAGATATGTGCTAAAAAATTCATGAGGTCGAATTTACAAATTGCATCTATACCTATTCATATTAGACCCGTATATTTGTCAAAACTTTTCTGCAACTTATGACACTTATCAAATCGATTTCAGGAATACGGGGTACTATCGGCGGTAAGCCAGGAGACAACTTAACACCCATAGACGTAGTAAAATTCGCCGCTGCCTACGGTGTATGGCTCAAGGAATATTCTGGCAGGGATACACTGAAGGTAGTCATCGGTCGGGATGCCCGCTTGTCGGGGGAAATGGTCCAAAATCTGGTCGTTTCGACCTTGGTCGGCCTGGGTATCGATGTCATCGATCTTGATCTCTCAACCACCCCGACCGTCGAAATTGCGGTGCCTCTGGAAAAGGCGGACGGTGGCATTATCTTGACCGCCAGCCACAATCCGAAACAATGGAACGCGCTTAAACTGCTGAACGGGAAAGGGGAATTCCTGGACGCCGCACAAGGTGCGAAAATCCTTGAAATCGCCGAAAAGGAGGATTTTGATTTTTCCGGGGTAGACGATTTGGGAAAAATTATAAAAAACGATTCGTACATAGACATTCACATCGATGAAGTGTTGGAATTGCCCTTGGTAGATGCCGAAACCATTCAAAAAGCCAAGTTTAAGGTGGTCGTTGACGGTGTGAATTCCACGGGTGGAATAGCCATTCCGAAACTCTTGGAGGCTTTGGGTGTTGAAACCGTTAAACTGTATTGCGATCCGACGGGGCATTTCCCCCATAACCCAGAACCCTTAAAAGAGCATTTGGGCGATATCAGTAAACTGGTTGTGAAGGAAAAAGCGGATTTCGGTATCGTTGTAGATCCCGACGTGGACCGTTTGGCATTTATCGATAACGAAGGCGAAATGTTCGGTGAGGAATACACCTTGGTCGCCTGTGCAGATTACGTTTTGGGAAAAACCAAAGGGAATACGGTGTCAAACCTTTCCTCGTCAAGGGCTTTACGTGATATCACCGAAAAGCACGGGGGAAAATATCAAGCTGCCGCCGTGGGGGAAGTCAATGTGGTGGCAAAAATGAAGGCCTGCAACGCCATCATTGGTGGCGAGGGCAATGGGGGCATTATTTATCCCGAAAGCCATTATGGTCGTGATTCACTGGTAGGAACGGCCCTGTTTCTGATGTTGATGGCGGAAAAGGGAGGTACGGTCGCAGAACTCCGGGCGAGCTATCCCTCATATTTTATGAGCAAGAAAAAAATCCAGCTAACTCCCGATATCGATGTGGATGGTATTCTAAAGGCGATGGAAGCTAAATATAAAGATGAGGAAATATCAACCATCGACGGCGTAAAAATCGATTTTGCCGAAAATTGGGCACATCTTCGAAAATCGAATACCGAACCGATCATCCGGATTTATACGGAGGCCAAAAGTCAATCAGCCGCAGATGGTTTGGCGGACCGGATAATTGGGGAGATTAAGGAGGTTATTGGGTCGTAGCACCCGTGGATTTAAATTGTCGGCGCTCGACGCAGACCAGTGCCAGTTTGTGCTAAAAATTCCAAATCCCAAATTCCAATTCAACCGGTTTTGGAATATGGAATTAATTTGCCGTTATGCCGTTTGCTCTTCCAAATATTCCTCCCGAACTGCCTTAGCAGTTTGGTGTTCCCCGGTATGGCTCCATCCCGGGGGCATGAAAATGTACGCTATTTTGTTTTTTAATCCCGGGGCTTTCCAAACGTCTTTGGCCAAAGCCACGAATTCCCCGAAATAAACATCCATAAAGTTTCCCGAATCCATTTCTCTGGTGATACCATATCGGATTTTTTCTTTCCGGTCCTCCTCTTGATAGGTGCCCAAGACGCGGTCCCAGATGTTTAGAAGGTTGCAGAAATTGGTATCCATATAAAGGGGATTTTTAGCGTGATGTACCCGATGATGCGAAGGGGTAAGTATGAATTTGCCTACGATCCCGAACCGTGCATCTTTAATCATGTTTTCCCCGACATGGATAAAAGCTCCGTATGTGCCATCAATGAACATAATGGCAAAAAGCATGGTAGGTTCGAGTCCAGCTAGGATACAGATCGTGGTCCGAATCGTATCCGCATAGGGCGCCTCAAGAAAAAAATGGGCGTACGTTACCGAAAGATTCATGTTCTCGGGGGCGTGATGGGTGGAGTGTAGGCACCAAAAGAGCCGTACTTTATGGCCCCAATAGTGGTACAGAAAATGTCCGAATTCCCAAACGATATATCCGTAAATAAACCAATACCATGTAGGTGAGGTCTGAAAAGGCGCGTAAGGCTGCAACCAACCGATGAGCAAAACGACCATGGCGATGGCGATAAAACGGCCAACGAACCGGTTGAAGACATAGATCAGAAAGTTTACCTTATATACTTTGGTGTCCGGTTTTTTATAGACCAAGCCGAGAATAAATTCCAAAAGAACGAGGAGCGGAATTATGGGTACGATGAACGCGGTAATTCCCTCGTAGGTTGCGAGCACGCTGTAATCTCCCGTTTGCAAAATATCCCACGCATTTCCAATGCCAAGAAAGCCGATGATTTCGTCATATAGGGTTTTTAGTATTTCCATGGGAGTACTATTTTTAATACACTGAAAATTAACAATAAAAATGTTTAAATTCAAGAGGCTTTAAAATTGTCCGCGCGGGCGAGCTATGGATACCTGTCGCAAGCACGGTAAAAACAATTCTAAATTACAAGTACCAAATTCCAAAATATTTTTTTGGAATTAGGAATTTTAGGAATTGGAATTTCTCGCAAAAGCGGCCTGTACCTTGCCCCGATGCTTCCACCGCTTATGCGTCCACAGATAGTGTTCCGGTTTTTCTCGGATCTGCTTCTCGGTCAGCCGTAAAAATTTATCGGTTATTTCATTTTTATCGGTATTTGCCCCTGAAGTAGTTATGGGGATGAGCTGTGCCCTGTAATATCCCCTTTTTACTTTGGATACCTTGAGGAACACCACGGCCAGATCCATTTTTCGGGCCATGGTCTCCGCGCCGTTGATGACCGGCACTTTGATTCCCATAAATTCCGTCCAATATTGGGCGCGATGGTATTGTGGACTCTGGTCGCTGACCATCCCAAAAATACCGAAAATACCATCCCTTTTATTACGTACTACGGTTTTGACGGTATCCTGGGAAGTAATCAAGGTAGTATTCCACCGGGCACGGACTTTTCTGATCCAACGATCAAAATAGGGGTTGCCTACCCTTTGGTAAACGGCATACCCCTTGGCATCCACATAATTATTGATACTTACGTTCCATTCCCAATTGGCGTAATGCGAGCAAACGATGAGTATACTTTTTTCCTTTTCGAGTTCTTGTAAGACTTCGATGTTCTGAACCGCGTAACGCTTTTTGACCTCTGCCTTTGATAGGTTCATGGTCTTTACCATTTCCAGAAACATGTCGCACATATGGCGATAGAAGGCGATTTGTATCTTTTTGCGCTCTGCTTCGGACTTCTCTGGAAAAACCAGTTTCAAATTATTCCAAACCACCTTTTTGCGGTATCCGATCACGCGATAGGCCCAAAAGAAGACAACATCGGAAAAGCCATAGAACAACCAGTGCGGCAACACCGAAATGATCCATAGCAGGGGATAGGCCAAAATGAAGATAAGTAGTTGCATGGGTAACGGTTGCCGTGCAAATATACTTATATTTGACGCTTAAAATTCCCTCTCCAATGTTCAACATGCACGTAGCCACCATTGTCATTATCGCCGCCAATGTACTGGTCTCTATCAAAGGCTTTAACGACCTCTCTTTTTTTGATCGCTATAAATTTAACATTTCCGCGATAAATGCGGGTCAAAAGGAGCGAACGGTGACTTCGGGATTTCTGCATGTGGACCTCGCCCACCTGTTTATGAACATGTTCACCCTTTATTTTTTTGCGGATGTCGTTGTTCGAGGGTTCGGTGCCGGAAAATTTATCGGAATTTATTTTGTCAGTTTGATCGCCGGAAGTCTTTTGGCTCTTTTTTTCCATAAAAACGAACCACAATATAGCGCTGTCGGTGCCAGTGGTGCCGTAACGGGAATTCTGTATGCCGCTATATTGTTGCAGCCCGATATGCAATTGGGAATCATGTTCATTCCCATTCCGGTTCCCGCTTACGTGGTAGGTATCGGTTACTTATTGTATTCCATTTATGGAATGAAGAGCCGTTTGGGAAATATCGGCCATACCGCCCATTTCGGTGGGGCCATCGGTGGCTTTGCCATGACGCTATTGTTTATGCCCGACCTCATTGTCACCCAAACCCTAATGGTCGGATTACTGGCCATACCTATCGTTATCCTTTTTGCAATGCAGAAAATGGGAAAAATTTAATGGGCAACGAAAACGTTTAGAACTCCCGATGGGTGTAGGTTTGAAGGGATACCACGCAAACTGCGACTGCCATTGCGTATTATTTGTATTTTGAGCTTTGAAGACCTTTCCCAAAACGCCTTTCCCTGCATTTCATCGAAAAAAAGCTTAAAATTATATCCTTAAGATGGTTTTGACGTTTAGGTAGGTATTGGAACCCAAAGCCAAACAACAAACTTACTTAATTATGAAAAATATTTCCCTAATGGCCATAGCGGCCCTATTTATAATTTCCTGTAGTGATGAAACTACAGTATACAGTGACGCCTCGGACAATATTTCGTTGGAGGGCAACACCGCCGTTCTCGAAAGTAGCATTCTCTACGACGATGCCGGTGTTTTGGTAATTTCCAGTGAAGATCAAATTTCAGGAAAAACCGCTAAAGGGGGTGAAGAGGAACAAGCTGGTGACTATCCGCTGACTTTGATTGCCCGTGTCGATGCCCCTTCCTATAGTGGTGCACAAAATTTGGGTGCTTCCCATGTTCATGTCGACGGCGATTATGCCTATGTATCCTACAACACGGTCGAAGATAGCTATGCCGGAGCTATAGATATCGTTTATGTGGGTGATCCGACCAGTCCGCAACTTACCTCACGATTATATTATACAAATGCCGATATAAATGCCGTCGAATATAATGATGGATATGTCTACGCCGTCGGTGGCGTGGATTCCGAAAAATCCGTTAGGGCTACTTCGAACTCCTTTTTGGTCAAGATTCCCGTTTCCAATGGAAGGATGAATACAAGTGCCGAAATGAGCTTCGGTTTTCAAGAAGGTTTTAATGCAACGGATGTAAAGGTAACCGCAAGTTCCGTAATTGTGAGTAGCGGCAAAGATGGATATCTGACCTCCTATAAAAAATCGGATCTTTCGGTCCAAATCGAAGCCCCTTTCGCCGATCTACGCTCGATAGCCGTAGACAACGGAAATCTGGCTATACTGGATGGCAGCAATGGCGTAAGCTTTTTGGATGCAAATTTCAACGCTATCCAAAAAATTGCCATCGATTCCGATTTCGGAAATTTTGCCAAAAGAACTTTGGCAGTGTCAGATACCGAAGTTATTGTTTCCGAAGGTTCAAAAGGTGCAGGTATCTACAATAAAACCAATGGTAGTCTAAAGGAATACCTACCCATACTAATTAATCCCGAAGGCGTTGCCCAAAGCGACATCGTTACCAATGCCGTTGCAATCAACGAAAATGTACTGTTAATGGCGAATGGCGGTGCAGGGCTATCCCTATCTGAAGAGCTAGGGAATGGAGCCGATATGGTCGGGGTGTTGGACTTGAATGGTTCTGTCAATTTTGTGGCCTCAAAAGGGGACTACATATTTGCAGCTTCCGGAAAGGCGGGATTACAGATCGTTAAACTGAACCGACCCGATGCGAGCTTGGCTACACGTTGTGGCCAGCTATCCGCTTACGAAGGCAACGCGAACTTGACGGTAGCCAAAGGTGACACCGAAGAATACCGCGGTTCTAAAAGTTTCAATAAAATTACGATTGATGGTTCATTACTGCTGTGCGGTACTTGGACTGTGAACAACGAAACCACAGTCAATGATGGCGGTCTTTTCGAAATGAACGGCAACTTGGTGGTAGGCCGGAACAACAAACGTAAGGACGTTACCGTTAAAGAGAATGCCACCCTAAGGATAGAAGGTAGCCTAACCATCTATGGAGATTTGATCTTGAACGACGGTGCAAGATTGGAATTTATCGGCGTGGGGTCTATAGCTAATATTTTTGGAAATGTCAAAAAATCAACAAGCGCCGAAATTAATGGCACATTCAACGACATCAAAAATAAGTTTTAAATATCCTACTAATTTTAAAAGAAAAAGCCCCGACCGGATTAACGGTAGGGGCCTTTGTATTATGGGAAGTTGCCAATTTAATTCAATAATTCCGCAACTTTCGCTTCCAAAGCCGGACCTCTCAAATTTTTTGCCACGATCACCCCGTTTTCATCCAAAAGAAAAGCGGCGGGTATGGCATCTATATTATACAATTTGGCGATGGGATCGTTGAAATAAGCGACATGGGAAACATGTTGCCAGGTCAGGCCATCATCTTTGATGGCTTTTTTCCAGGCTTCCGCGGTCCTATCCAATGAAACACCCAATACGTTCAAACCTTTGTCATGATATTTTTCATAGATGTTTACGATATTAGGGTTTTCCGCACGGCAAGGCTTGCACCAAGCAGCCCAAAAATCTACCAATGTTACTTTGCCTAGGGCATCGTTCAGGGCTAAATCCTTTCCATCGGGAGTGGGAGCCGAAAAATCTGGGGCCTTGGCGCCAACGGAGGTATTCTTTGCATTGGCTTCGGCCTGTTTTTGGCCCTCCAATCGCTCTTGAATCGCGGTGGCTACCTTTGTTTTCTTGATTTCAGGGGATAGTTTCTCGTACATCACCTGGGCCTCTTCGGCAGTAACCGTACCAGTTCCTAGGGCTCGGTCTATCAAAAGGGCCGAAATTAGCGCATCGGGATGGCTTTCGATATAATCGAGTTCAAAGTTTTTGTACTTATCCTGTAGCTCCACCATCTCGTCTTGCAACGATTTTGCGGTGGCGGTATCCTTTTTCACGTTCGCCTGTTGCATGTCCTGTTGAATGGACTGCGCCTGTTCGGTAAGCTCTTTGGACTTATCCATATAATCGGCAAAGATCTCGTTCTGTGGGGTGCCCTTTATTTCGGCCAATCCCAAGCTGTCTTTTTGGGCATTGAAATCAATATCGCCATTTTCAAGAATGACCGCCGTATAACCGGGCAGTTTGTCGATGAATATATAATTCAGTTCTGGTGTTTCCGCAGCTCCCGTAAAAGTGAATTTCCCATTTTCTACTTTGGCGGTGTCAACGTCAACGGGTTGGTTGTTCTCGCCAACCGTTCTTAAAAAAACTTGGGTTCCATTTTCTAAATCTCCCCTAAGATTCCCGTTGATCGTAAAACCTTCCGGTTTCTGATTACAGGCCGCAATACTTATCATTAGGCCTATAGACAATACAATTTTCTTCATTATGATGTGTTTGAGCCGGCAAATGTAGGTATATATCCCAATAAAAAAAAGTGTAATACATATCTATATCCGTGGGAGCCATGGCCCTATGCGTTGATTGTATTTTCTTTGGAAATAGATAAAATAATTGTAGAGCTTATAATTTACTTCATAACCATAGTCGATACCGGGGCTGTAATCGATTTGCATCTCATAGAGATTACCGCCATATCGCAAGGGCTGCATGGCCCTTTGGTTCCAATTAATGACATAGATCTGGTTGCGGTTTTCGAGGTAGGATTGGGAGTAGTAGCCTTCGGGTTTGGCAATACTGGCGAGCCATATATTGAACCCGGGCTCGATGATGATGATTTCGTATTCGGTACTGTCACTGACTATTTTTACGGTATCGCCCTCTTGCTGGTTGAAGGTCATTTTTTCGTCGTCCGTGACTTCGATTGCCTTTTTAGTACCGGCACAGCTGCTTGCCGCACAAATCACCAAAATGGCAAATACAATGAACTGTAGTACTGCTCTTTTCATTTTTCTTTTTTATACATGGCCCAATAACCATTCCGAAAAGATACAAAAAACCACATGGATTTCATGCGGTTTTACTATTCAACATTTGAGATGGGGGTACCTTAAAAATTACTTACCGAAAAGACCTCCCAAAAGACCGCCGATACCGCCTTTTTTACCGCCTGGGGCCAATGAAGCCACATCGTCGAGAATGCTGCCGTCACCATTTGAATCCAAAAAGGATTCGATGAGGGACTGTTGTTTGCTGGCCTGTTTACCGCCGCCCATCATGCTGCCCAACATACCCTGTAGTCCACTGGCGTCGTGGACATTCTGTTGTTGTTTCTTTTGCCCGATCATTCCCATTAAAATCGGTGCGGCCACCTGAAGTATGGTAGCGATGGTACTAATATCCATTCCCGATTTTTGGCTCAGGGCATTTTCTACCTGTGCCTGTTTGCCGCCCAGGACATGGCCTAAAATTCCCGCTCCGTCGTCCTTAACGGATTGGTCGACGCCTCCGCCGAAAAGTCCGCCCAAATCGTTTAGGATACCACCGTCGTGCTTGTTCGAAAGGGCACTCATAAGACCTTGTGCACCTTCTGACGTTGACGCGTTTTTTTTCATGGCACCCATTAAAAGGGGCAATGCCATGGTAAGTACACTTCCGGTTTGATCCGTGGAGTTTCCGGTCTGGCTAGCTACCCCGGTTATTAATTGTTTACCCATCGGGCTGTTTAGTAGATCCAATAATCCTGACATGCTCTATAGTGTTTAAAATGAGGTAACAATGTACAAAAAAGAATGGTTTTATAGGATATGGGCAGCATAAAAGTTTCCTATTTCAGTAGGCTGATTATTTGCTCCGCCAATTCTGATCCAATACGACTTTGAGCTTCGCCGGTAGCGGCACCGATATGGGGAGTAAGGGAAATTTTAGGATGCATCAATATCCTGATTTCGGGGGATGGTTCAGATTCGTAAACGTCGAGGCCCGCAAAGGCTACTTTTCCGGTTTCCAACGCATCTACCAGGGCCACTTCGTCTAAAACCCCACCACGTGCGGCATTGACTATGGCAACTCCTTGTTTCATGAGTCCGAATTCTTTCTGGGCAATGACATATCCTTTCTGGGCGGGTACGTGCAGGGTAATAAAATCGGATGCTTTTAGGACCTCGGCCATGGATAACGACTGAAAATTGAAGGCCATCGAACGCCCATCAAAAAAAGGCACTTCTAAAGTCACTTTTTCGATTAGGGGATCGTGGTATATCACTTTCATTCCGACCCCTATGGCCAGCTTTGCGGTCGCCTTGCCAATCCGTCCAAAACCGATAACACCCAAGGTCTTGCCCCGGAGTTCGGTGCCACCGGCATAGGATTTTTTGAGTTGCCTAAATTTGCTGTCCCCCTCAAGCGGCATATTGCGGTTGGCATCATGTAGATAGCGAACCCCACCGAAAAAATGGGCGAACACCAGTTCGGCCACCGATGCCGATGAGGCGGCAGGGGTATTGATAACGTGAAGTCCCTTTTCCCGGGCATAATCAACATCGATATTGTCCATACCCACACCGCCACGCCCGATAAGCTTTAGACTCGGGCATTGGTCGATCAACTCTTTTCGTACTTTGGTAGCACTGCGCACCAATAGTCCGTCGATTTTGTTTTCGTTGATATAGCTTTCCAGCTGTTCTTGCGCTACGGTAACGGTGATCACCTCAAATCCTGATTTTTCAAGGGCTTTGATACCGGATTGTGCTATGCCGTCGTTGGCTAGTATTTTCATGCTTTTCTTTCCATTTCACTCATTATATCTACCAGTACGCCAACGCTTTCCAGCGAAAGCGCGTTGTACATCGAAGCGCGATACCCGCCTACGGAGCGGTGGCCATTGATACCAACGACCCCAGCTTCCCTGCACATCGTGTCGAAGGTTTCTTTCAGTTTTTCGTCCGTCAGCGTAAAGGTGGCGTTCATGGTCGAACGGTCTTCTTTGTTGGCGAAGCCTTCAAAAACGGGATTCAAATCGATTTCGGAATAGATCAATTGGGCCTTCTTCTCATTAATTTCCGCTATTGCAGTTATTCCGCCTAGATTTTTCAGCCATTGCAAAGTGAGCATTGAAACGTATACGGAAAATACGGCAGGAGTGTTGAACATGCTGTCCTTGGCAATATGCACCTGATAATCGAGCATAGAGGGGATTTTTCGGGATACCTTTCCTAAAATATCCTCCTTGACCACGACCAGGGTGGTGCCAGCGGGACCCATATTCTTTTGCGCCCCGGCATATATCAATCCGAATTGGGAAAAGTCCAACTGTCGCGAAAAAATATCCGAACTCATATCGCAGACTAGGGGCGCATCCGTTTTCGGGAATTCCTTTATCTGGGTGCCAAAAATGGTGTTGTTCGAAGTGACGTGCAGATAGTCGAGACCGGAAGGCACAGAATATCCTTTCGGGATATACTTGAAATTTTTATCCTTCGAGGAACCCACTTCTACCACATCCCCAAAAAGTTTGGCCTCTTTGATGGCCTTGTCGCTCCAAGTACCCGTATTGAGGTATCCGGCTTTGTTTTCCAACAGGTTATAGGCGACCATTAGAAACTCGAGACTGGCCCCTCCCTGTAAAAATAGGGCTTTATAGCCTTTACCTTCGAGACCCAGTAATTCTAGGGCCAGGCTTCTTGCCTTTTCCATTACTTCGACAAAAGCGGCACTGCGGTGTGAGATTTCGATTAGGGATAATCCCGAATTGTCCAAATCCATTACTGCCGCCGAAGCTTTTAGAAGTACTTCTTGGGGTAAAATACAGGGACCCGCGCTGAAATTATGTTTTTTCATCTTTGTATTAATAGGTTACTGGGTTATTGCGTTATTTTGATTTTTTGGGATGGAACCGAGCTATACAGTGGCTAAGGTCATGAATTTATTAGGAAACCCAAGCATCGAAATGGACTTATTCCTTTAGTTTTTTAATAGGAAATCAACAGTATCCACCCCATCGGCATAGTCGGTTAGAGACGGCTTTTGGGTGTCACCGAAGGCAATTTCACCGTCGAGGATGCCGTCGCCGACCACACATTGTAATTGATTCCTGTCATTTTCAAGGTGTTCTTTTAGCTTTTCAAGAGTGTCGTAATTTTCGTAAAATAGCGAGGCGATGGGCGATGCATAGCTTTTATCGTTCTTGAGGATCAGAAATCCGTTGTCTAGAATTTTGAATTCCGACATCAGGTACACTGCTTTGTTGTAATCATAATTGTTTTCGTATTTCTTTTGTTCTATAATCGGATGATAGCTGTAGATGGATGTGAAAAAAGTATCAAAATCGTAACCCAAAGGGACAAATAGCTTGGAGACGCTTCGGCAACCGAGTCCGTAATAGCGAAAAATATCTTCACCTAGGGCTGCCAGTTGTTCGTGGGATTCTTTTCCGGTCAGGACGGCAATCGAATTCCTATTCTTTCGGATGATGTTCGGCACCTTTCCGAAATAGTGCTCGAAATAGCGGGCGGTATTGTTGCTTCCGGTGGCGATGACGGCATCGTAGCCTTGCATTCTTTCTTCCGAGAAAATAATTTTATCCTTAAGTAAGGGTTCAATAAAAATAAGATAATCCTTTATGAAATAATTTAATATAGTATCGTTGGATGAAAGTCTTGCCATGATTTTGTTCCCTGTGAGCAAAACGGATAGCAAGTCATGAAAGCCGACCAAGGGGATGTTTCCGGCCATGATGACGGCCACCGTTTTGGTCTTGTTTTGCTGTAGGTCGTATGCGCCGAGCCAATCCGATAAAGTATTCCCTTTCAATAATTCGCTCCAAGTTTTCAGTGCAAATCCCACATTATCCTTGGTAAACCACCCATTTTTATGTTTGGCCAAAATGATAGTTTCTTCTAACTTTTGCGACCATTCCCCTTGATTTACATCCGAGCTACAATACTCCCGAAGAAATTCCCCAAGCTTTACAAAAGCAATAAAAATTCGTTGATGTTCGTTCATAGAATAGATTTGCGATAGAGCGTTCCAGTCTTTACCTTTGCACTTAGAATTTGCAAAAGTAAGCATACTAAATAAAATAGCTTTTCAATGTGGTATTGCATCTGCCTTGAAAGGATTCCGCGACAAGGGCGGCATAAAAAGAAGACATGGCAATAGTTATAACGGACGAATGTATCAACTGCGGGGCTTGCGAGCCGGAGTGCCCGAATACCGCAATCTATGAAGGGGCAGATGAGTGGCGCTACGGTGATGGCACCTCTTTGAAAGGTGATGTGGTACTGCCCAACGGCAAAGCAGTAAATGCGGAAGACGTTCAAGAACCCATCAGCGACGAAATCTACTATATCTCTCCTGATAAATGTACGGAATGTATGGGCTTTCACGAGGAGCCACAATGCGCGGCCGTCTGCCCTGTGGACTGTTGTGTGCCGGACGAAGACCATGTCGAGAGCGAAAAGACTTTACTGGCGAAGCAGGCGTTTATGCATCCTGAAGCGTAAAGGCTACACCCTGCGCTTCTAGAAACCAGACAGTGCTCTTACAATTTGAACATAGTTGCTAGGGTTAAAAAGAAAAGGGCAAACCCGAAAGTTAGCCCTTTTCCTTTTTTCTTGTTTTTGGAACCTAAAAACTGAAGCCCAGTCTTGCGTAGTAATAGGCGCCGTTAAAACCCATCTGGACTGCATCCCAATAACCGCCTCCTTCTACCCAGTCGTCCTGTTGGTCGGGGTATTCGTTAAAAAGGTTGTTTGCGCCGATATTGAGTTTTAGGCTCTCGCTCAGTTGATAGCCCAATACCAGATCGGTTACCAGTGCGGGATTATAGCTGTCCGTGGCAGCGGTAACTTTATTGGCAAAGCTACCATAGTCGGACGTGGGCTCCAGCATTTGGAAATCCAAGAGTTGAATACTGCTGAAACGGGTGAAGCCCAATCCCGTGTCAAACTTGTTCTTGGCGTAATTTAGGTTCAAGGTCAATTTGCTTTCGGGGGCGGATGCCAGTAAAAAAGCCTTGTCCCTTTCCCCGAAGAAGGTTTCGGCATCTAGATTTCCGTTGTTGACATTCTTGATTTTCATTTTGTTTAAATTGCCGGTAAAGGTGGCGGATAGGCTGCCGTCATCGATATTCTTCTTCCACGCTAACACGATGTCAAGTCCACTAGTTTCGGTATCGACACCGTTGACAAAGAATTGCGCAGCGGAAACCCCGGGAATATCGTCGGTTTCAAAATTGCCCGTCAATACGATCCTATCCTTTACATTGATAAAGTAACCGTCGACGGTTGACGTGAAGTTTCCGAAAGTACCGGTAAATCCTAACCCGGCATTCAAGGCTTTTTCCTCGTTCAGTTGATTAATGCCAAAGGAGGCGGTAACGGGACTGTTGTTCGGACTGAGCAACTGGTCTACCGCCGTACCGCCAATGAAATTGGTAAAACGCAGGTTGTAATAGATTTGCGCTAACGAAGGTGCCCTAAAACCCGTGCTTACGGATCCCCTAATATTTATCTTCTCGGTTGCCTTCAACCTAGCGGCTAACTTGCCGTTAACGGTACTGCCGAAATCACTATAATTTTCGAAACGGGCCGCGGCGCTTAGGAGAAAACTTTCCGAAAGATCGAACTCCCCATCCGCATATAGCGAAAAGTTGCTACGGCTTCGGTCTACTTCATTGGCAGGACCATAGCCGGGAAATCCTTGGGAGCCGCCTGCCCTAAGTTCTTCTTCACCATCAATGATAACTGTGGGTTGAATTTGGTTTTCAGGATCTGTAATCAATAAACCATTGACGTCGAATGTGCCATATGACCCGGGCTCCCCAGCGAAAATGATAAAGTTCTCTGTTCTATACTCCGCACCGAAGGCCAAGTTCATTCCTGCCATGACATCATCATAGTATTTTGAAAAATCAAGATTGATCGTATTTTGGCTTAGACTATGGCCACCGGCGTCGAAATCTGTCGGGGAAACATCCTGTAATGAGGCATTGAGCGTTCCCTTGATGAAATAGTGAAAATTATTTTTTCCATAGGTATTGCTGATATCGACCTTCCAGCCGCTGTCCAGTTCCGTTCTGACCCCTGCGGATATGGAATTATCGATAATATTCGAGGTTATCCTCGGGTTGAATCCGTCAGGATAAATTGAGGTAACCACTCTTGCGCCGTCATTACGGGTAAAGGCGTAGGCATCGGTATCCCTATAGTTCCTTCCACCAAAAGCGTAGATTTCGGTATTTTCGGAAATAGGATATGCGGCGTTCACCATAAAATTAAAGGCTTCAATGGACGCTTCGCCGAATCCTCTTCTAAAATCGAATCCCGGGCGCAGGGTTTTGTTCTTGTTGATATATTCCGTCGTAAAATTGGCGTATCCGTTCTCCCCAAGGCCGACCCCGTAATTGATGGCCGCCTTTACAGAACCGCCGTCAAAACTTTGGTCGTCACCGATCTGGTTACCATCTAGGTCCGTATCCAAGCGATTACCGTCCGTATTCGCTGTGCCAGCGGGAAAATCTCCCTGTGCATTGGTATTGTAGGCGCCGTAGCTGATTACGCCGGTTACCTCATCGGTTTTATCCTGTAAAACGATATTGATCACGCCCGCAATGGCGTCGGAGCCATATTGAGCGGCAGCACCGTCACGAAGAATCTCGATACGTTTTATCGCAGCTACCGGAATCGTGTTCAGGTCCGTTCCCGTGTTTCCGCGTCCCTTAGTGCCAAAAATGTTGACCAAGGAGGATTGGTGCCGTCTTTTGCCGTTCACAAGAACGAGCGTTTGATCAGGTCCCAGTCCGCGCAGGGTGGCTGGAACGATATGGTCGGCCCCATCAGAGCCCGATTGTTTGTTGGCATTGAACGAGGGCGCCGCATATTGCAGCAGCTCGTTGATCTCGATCCTACCGCTTTGGGTGCTGACCTCGGCGATATCGATGACATCGACAGGTACGGCCGTGTCGGTCGAGGTGCGTTTCGGGCTTCTAGAACCAACCAAGGTTACCTCGTCGAGCTGTACGCCTTCGGAGAGGGCTACATCTACGGTGGACTTTCCAGAACTATTGATTTCGGTGGAATTAAAACCGATATAGCTAAAAACCAAGATAGCCCCCTCGGCCACATCGATCTCATAGTTACCATCGAAATCCGTAACGGTCCCATTGCTGGTTCCTTTTTCAATAATATTCACGCCCGCCAGGGGTTCGCCGGAATCATCGGTGACCGTACCGTTAATCGTACTTTGCGAATAGATAAGGACAACGTTGCACAGTAGGGCAACGGCTAAGCAGATAGTTTTCATAGTGTTCTCGTTTAGGGTTCTTTATCGAAATTACCATAATTTTTAATATTGTTAACATTGGTATAATAAAAAGTTGGAAATGCTATCTTTGCATCCCATTTGGAAAAAAAGAACCAAATTTTAGAATATCAGTTCTCAAATCCCATAGCTAACTTCTAACATCTATTAAAAATGAAAGCAGGTATCGTCGGATTGCCCAACGTCGGAAAATCCACTCTTTTTAACTGTCTCTCCAACGCCAAGGCCCAGAGCGCCAATTTCCCGTTCTGTACCATCGAGCCCAATATTGGGGTGGTCAACGTACCGGATGACCGTTTGTTGAAATTGGAGGAATTGGTGAATCCACAACGCGTTTTGCCCGCTACCGTTGAAATTGTTGATATTGCGGGATTGGTCAAAGGCGCCAGTAAAGGCGAGGGCTTGGGCAACCAATTTCTAGGAAATATTCGTGAAACGGATGCTATTTTGCATGTACTACGATGTTTCGATAATGATAATATCGTACACGTAGATGGTTCCATTGATCCGATTCGGGATAAGGAAACTATTGATATGGAGCTGCAATTAAAGGATTTGGAGACCGTAGAAAAGAAACTCGACAAAGTAAAACGGGCAGCCAAAACAGGAAATAAGGAAGCCCAAAAAGAGGACGCCGTACTGAGCAAGGTGAAATCAGGATTGGAAAGCGGTACTTCAGTTCGGGCCATTGAATTCTCTAAGGATGAACGGATTGAATTCGTAAAACCTTTGCAATTAATTACTGATAAGCCCGTAATGTATGTCTGTAATGTGGATGAGGAAT